>CAZPNF010000091.1:5204-7204 GCA_964587715.1 uncultured bacterium
CGACCCAATTCAGGAGAGATTATCTGGGCAACAGAATACAATCCTTCTGACAAGAGTTTCCTTCATTGCAAACAAAAATTATCGAAAGAGGTTGTCCGTGCAGTTAAATCAACTTACCATTGAATCAGCCCCAAAATTCTGTATTGACGGCATAACGCCTCCGCCTATGGGGGTAATTCTTTGTTTGACTCAATTTACTTTTAACATAGAATCGGGATTTTGGGCAAATTCTTTAGCTGACCTGAGCAGTTCCTGCAATTCTGTTTTTTGTGACTGAGCTTGATTACTTTTAAATCTCTTCTGGAAGGAGATTTCTGCGCCATAAGAAGAGAAGAAAAAGCATTTTATAAAAACGAAAAAACCTCCAGGAGGTTGTGATCGCTGCTGAAAACATTTTATGAACCTAAAACCTACTCAAGTATCGCATCGCTTTCTTAGCATATTCACTATAGGGAAACCTGTTTACTAATTGTCGAAAATTCTCCTTTGCACTTATCCTGTTCCCTAACTTAAGCTGGCACAGTCCACTCATCAAAAGTGCATCATCGAACTTGTAGGACGAACTGTGAGTCAAAACAGCACTAAAGGCATCTACTGCGTTTCGATACTCACCAAGTGCATAAAAACATTCTCCAATCCAATATTGACAGTTGCTGGCAAGAGGATGATTTGGATTAGAAGTCATTAGCCCGTTTAAAATCCGTATGGCATCTCTGTATTGTCCCGCATTAAACTTTTTGAGACTGATTTCATAATTTTCTTTAAAATTTTTCTGATTAGTTGCATCAAAATACCTGCCAGAATGCTCTGTGTATCCTCCCTGAATTTCATTAATCGCTTTATCATTTGCTTTCATCTGAAGCTGAAGATCCTTAATCCGACGCATTTGCTGATCAAACTCGCCTTTCATTTTTTGAATTTTCTTCGACAACTGTTCAACCACCGTATCCGAGTAAGCGATCCCTCCCTGCGATGCCATTCCGTTTTCTGTCTCCACTTGGGGAACATACACTCTTTTTTCTTCCTTATTTGTTTCACCACTGTTATCTTTTTTGGAATTACTCAGAATAAATTTGTTTCCAAACTTACCAGCAATAAAGGTCTTTTTAATTTGCAGTTTCTTTTTTACGACTGCCAGGTTCACTGTTTGATGAGGTTCACGTTGCGATAAAACGGCTGTTGATTTTTCTTTCGATGGGAGTCTTCTATTAGGCAGCCAGCGCGAATCGATCTTTATTGTGTAGACACCGGGCAGCAAATCCGGAAATGTGAAATATCCCTTCTCATTAGTATATGCCTCTCTTTCCTGATTATTCCCGTTTTGAAGAATCACTCTAATCATGGATAATTTCTTTTCCTCTGTGTTCATTTTGCCATTTCTGTCTTCATCGAGAAAAACATTGCCGTTGATGGAACACATCGAGGATATGGGAATCTGCAGATAAATGTCCGACCCTTTTCGAATCGAGATGGTTTTTGGAACCGGTTTTGCTAATCCCAGGTAAGCCGGTAAGGTAGCGAGGTCAACTAAAAAAGGATACTCACCCGGCGCCACAGCTGGGAACTCAAATTTTCCGTCTCCATCAGTAAGAACATTTTCATCTTTTAGGAAAAGTAAGAGTTGAGCTACTCCTCGTTCGTTAACATCTCGGATGCCATTTCCATTTTTATCAATAAATATCTCTCCAGAAATTTTTCCTTTGGTCTTAATGAAGGGAACTGGTAAATGAAGCATAGAAACACTACCAGTAGAAAGTGAGGCTACTATTGTCCAATCATTTTCATAATCACTTTTATTGATTTCTAATCTGAGATTGTAATTTTTGCCAAAAGGTTTAATTCTAAAATTAGTTCGGAAACCATAGCGGGTTATTTTTCTAGCCTCGTAAATATCGTATGTATTCTCTAACCATGTTTTACCGGTTGTCATACAAATTCCCCATAGGATGCTACGAAAGTTTAATTTTACATCAAAGGTGCTCAAAGAACTTAACGGACTT
>CAZPNF010000092.1:0-1044 GCA_964587715.1 uncultured bacterium
AGCGAAACCTCCCCTATTTCCTGAAGATATCGATCGAGAGATTGATTTGCTCTTGTTTTAATTCTTCTCACCATAAAAAGCATCAACTCCTTTATACAAAAATCCCAATCGTTAATACAAGCTTAATTTTATACACAGATTTTATACACAATGTTCCAAAAAATTTCTTGACTTTTATCAAAAAAGAATTAAATTAAAAACTACTATGGGAATCAGAGTAATTACACTATCTCTGTTCTTGGGTTTCTCTTCACTTTTTCCAACCATTCTTTCGGCGGGAGCACGAATTGTTGACTTCCATGCAAGCCGGGAAACTGGTAGCGTCATCCTTGAATGGACAACAGAAGAAGAAA
This sequence comes from uncultured bacterium, assembly GCA_964587715.1. Classification (GTDB taxonomy): domain Bacteria; phylum Zhuqueibacterota; class QNDG01; order QNDG01; family DSAB01; genus CAYYPT01. The sequence continues at coordinate 354 of CAZPNF010000092.1, forward strand.
CCAACCTTGATAGATTTTTCATTCAACGTAGTACAGACAAAAACACTTGGATCAAGATCGGAGAAGTAAAATCCAAATCTGGCAATTCCTCAACAAGACAAACTTATACATTCGCCGACAAAAGCGTCTTTAAAAATAATACATCTACTTTTTACTACCGCCTTGTAATGAAGGATAAAAATGGGCAAACTACCCCTTACAACGACGTAATTGTTTCCATCACAGGATGTTCAGGGATTAAACATACCTGGGGTACAATCAAGGCTATGTTTAGATAAAATATCTTTATAAAATTCCAAATGACAAAGCCCAAAATCCAAACAAATCACAAATATCAAATATCCAAAATGTTCATTATCAAAAAATGTCTCTGTACTTGTGATTTGGGATTTGAATTTTGATTTTATTTCAGTATAGCAGAATGCGATCGTATAAATTTAAAAACTTCTTCCTCCACCTTTTTTTTATCATCCCCTCGTGTGATGATGTGATGCGAACTGTCCAGAAGTATCTTACGTTTATCCGTAGAGCTAATGCCATTATATATTAACTCAGCATTTAAGCTGTCAACCTCTCCGTCGTTTCTTCCATGGATAACAAGAACAGGGCAACTCACCACCTCAGCCAATAAATTCCGTACATAATCCAGAAGTTTAATAAACTCTAAGACTGCTACCAGTGGGTATCGATC
>CAZPNF010000092.1:1054-7179 GCA_964587715.1 uncultured bacterium
GGACTGGAAAAAGAAGACGGTTTTTTCTTCCAGTATCTAACAAAAAAACGCAAAAAGGAAAGCAACCTAACCGTAAAACCAGACAAAGTAATAGGAGCTGAAAGAGTAATCACTCCGCTACACACAATCTCTGTTGCAAGAAGCAAAGCGATGGTGCCACCCATGGAAAGCCCAACTAAAAAAACCTCATCGCAGCTTCTCTGCATTTTCTCAATCTCTATCCGACAAACCTTCACCCATTCTTTCCAGGATATACCAATTAAGTCACTTGGTTTTGTACCGTGCCCGGGAAGCAGTGGAATAGACACCGAAATGTTATGTTGTGCCAGAAAAGCTCCCAACTCCTGCAGTGTCCAGGGAGTACCTGTAAAGCCGTGAATCAAGACACAACCCGTTTTCCTTCCCTTGAATGTAAAAAAACCTGTTCTTTTTCTCCTGAGTGAAGAGTTTATTTCTTCAAAAGCTACATTCTCCAATATTCAATCCTAATGTTTTTCCGTGGAAAATTATACAAGTGAGGAATTTAAGAAAAAAAATTTTAATTTACAAATTGTTTTTAAAAATTTTTACCAGTAGAACCAAAACCATTGCTATTTCTCTCGGTTGCACCAAGTTCTTCAGATATTAAAAACGATGCTTTCTCAACTCTGGAGATTACTAACTGGGCAATTCTATCCCCTCGTTTTACTGAAAAGGGAATTTTACTAAAATTAAAAAAAATCACTCCTATCACCCCACGATAATCCGAATCAATTGTCCCGGGAGAATTTAACAAACCTATCCCGTGTTTAAGGGCCACTCCGCTTCTGGGTCGGACCTGACCTTCATACCCATAGGGGATCGAAATTCTTATGCCGGTGGATATTAGCTTTATTTCTCCGGGATTTAATACAACCTCTCCATCTACAGCAGCATAAAGATCCAAACCTGAAGCACCGTGTGTCTGATACGCAGGAAGAGGAAGATCCTCATATCCTTTCTCTTTCTGTATCTTAATAACAATTTCTTCTACAGATTCCTTCATAAGAATAACTCCCTGAATCTCTCTTGTCCATCCTTGTAGATTCCGTAACCAGTTACCTTGAAGTAAATTTCGATAAACAAATTTAAACTCGCCCACTTTTGACCACTTAACCCTCACCCATCCTGACAAGTTCCTGAATAATCGCCTCCTGTCGCGTGGTTAATTCCTTTGCCCTTTTATAGTTGTTTTCTTTCAGAGCACGAGCAATTAACTCATCCAGTTCCCTCACCTGTCTCTTTAATTCTTTTGGGCCTGATGATTCAAACAAATCTTCCTGAAGTGCCATCCGAGAGTTTTTCATTTTTTCTTTCCCTCCCCCTTCTCAGATTTTTTACTCTTTTTCTTATACTCCTTTACTTTCTCCACAACCTGTGGGACTAAATCTATAAGTTTTTTCAAACCAATATCTTCCTTTTTTATGGTAATTAAATCAACTTTTTCTCCTCGAACAACAATGAACGCCACGGGTTCAACGGAGACTCCTCCACCTGTTCCCTCCCCCTGCTTTTCTTTCTCTCCCTTTGCTCCTCCCATCCCAAAACCAATTGAAATCTTGGAAACAGGAACAATAGTAGTTTCTTCCAGTTTAAGAGGCTTTCCAACAACCGTTTCAGTTCTGGTAATTTCCCTCAATTCTGAAAGAACAGTCTTTACCAAATCTTCGATAATCATTGAGCACTCCTTTTTGTTTATAACTTACCTTTTAACCAGAACCAACCTATCTCCACACCAGTACGAGATAGCTCCAAAAGAACTCTTAAAAAGAAGAAATACAACACAAGTGTTGCCTTCCCATCAAATGTGTTCTCAACAAAATTGGGAACCAATGAAAGTTTAAAAATATTACTTTGGAAAAACCGCAAAGATTGGACAAAACCGTATGCTGCACCAGTTAAAGCAGGATCCTTTAATCCGAAATTCCCCTCAATATGTATTTTTTTTATCTCAAGAGTGCTTAAGAATCTCCTCAGTAAATTAGGAGAACGGACAATCAGATACCTGATAAGAGATCGCATTTTTTTCTTTGTTTTCTTTTCCCCTCTTTTTTTTAATTCCTTTTTCCTATCAGTTGTTTGTTTAAGTTTACCTACTTTTTTTATCTTCAAGATTAAGAGTCGGTTCAGAATAATAACGCTGAGACAACCTCCCTTTTTCCCCTTTGTCCATTCAATAGCATAGATATGGCTCAGTGATGTAAATCTGACAGAAACAAGCCTTCCCCCCTGAGCAGGTATTACAAAAGCGATTGAAACATGGTAAGGCCCTAATAAAATAAATGTAACTATCAAGAAAATCAAGCCAACTATAAAATAAAACATCTTTTAAAAATTCCACATTAACTACTTGACAATCAAAACATCTTTTTGTATATTTTTACCACCTTAAATCTGAAATCTTTATAAAGAGGATTTTATGCCACAACACAAATCAGCAGAAAAACGAGTAAGACAGAATGAGAAACGGCGCATAAGAAATAAAGCAAAGCGTTCAAGAATGAAAACAGCTATCAAGAAAGTAAAAAACGCACCTGATAAAGAAACCGCTGTCGTCGAATTAAAACGAACTGTTTCAATTCTCGATAAGATGGCTGTTAAAAGAATAATTCACAAAAATAAAGCAGCTAATATAAAATCAAAGTTAACAAAATCAGTGAATACCATGTAGTCACCCTTTCTGTTATCCCCGAATTAACGGATAGGGGATCGATTTATAGCTATTTTCGCTTATCTAAGATAGAATGTGTTTTGCGTACGGAACGGTGCTTATCCGTTAATTCGGGGTTATCTTAAGAATCATAATTTTTGGAAACCGGGAGCGTTCACTTAAACCGGTAACTCCCCCTAATTCCGGTAAAGCTGAACGATCTCGGTTTCTTTTTTTATCCTCTTTGATAATTGGGTGATTCTCTTGTAATCGTAACATCATGAGGATGGCTTTCCTTAACTCCTGCCTCAGTTATTTTCACAAACCTGGATTTCTCCTGCAGTTCTTTAATATTCTTCACTCCACAATATCCCATGGCAGATTTTACACCTCCCACTAATTGATAAATAACATCTGAAAGCCGCCCTTTGTAGGGAACTCTTCCTTCAATCCCTTCGGGAACCAACTTATCCATCCCTGTGTTGTCCTGAAAATAACGGTCCGCACTCCCATTAACCATTGCACCGAGAGAACCCATACCCCGGTAAATTTTATAACTCCTTCCTTCAAGAAGAACCATCTCCCCGGGACTCTCTTCCACCCCTGCAAGGAGTGAACCTAACATAACAGAATCTGCGCCAGCAGCTAATGCTTTAGCAATATCACCTGAATAGCGAACACCACCATCAGATATTAAAGGAACTTCCGCTTTTTTACAAACCTTAGCACACTCTATAACTGCAGAAATCTGGGGGACACCTACTCCAGCAATAACCCGTGTTGTACAAATCGAACCAGGACCGATTCCCACTTTAACACCATCCACTCCTGCCTCAATGAGAGCCTCAGCACCAGCAGCCGTTGCTATATTTCCGCCAACCAATTCTACATCTGAAAAAGCCTTCCGCAGTTTTTCAACTGTTTTGAGCACACCATCTGAATGGCCGTGAGCTGTATCTACACAAATCACGTCTACTCCAGCCTCTATTAAAACCTTAGCCCGTTTCATTGTATCATTTGAAACTCCAACGGCAGCTCCAACCAATAATCGTCCTTCCTCGTCTTTAGCCGCATTGGGAAAGGCTTTGCGTTTCTGGATATCTTTAACAGTAATCAATCCTTTGAGATATCCATTTTGGTCCACTATAGGAAGCTTTTCAATCCTATGTTTTTGCAAAATCTTTTCAGCTTCCTCTAATTGAGTACCCTCAGGAGCAGTAATGAGATTGTCCTTCGTCATAACCCGATGAATCGGTTGATCTAAATTGGTTTCAAATCGTAAATCCCGATTTGTCAGGATACCAACGAGCCTCTTCCCATCCACAATAGGAATTCCTGAAATATGGTATTGATGCATTAATTGAAGGGCATCTCGAAGTTTTCTATCAGGTGGAAGAGAAAGCGGATCAGTAATCATCCCGCTTTCTGATCTTTTCACCTTATCAACTTCCTCTGCTTGCTGCTCAGGGGACAGATTCTTATGAATGATCCCGATACCACCCTCCCTGGCAATAGCAATAGCTAATTTGGAATCTGTCACAGTATCCATCGCTGCAGAAACAATGGGAATATTAAGTGAGATACGGCGTGTCAGTTTTGTCCTGACGTCTACTTCCCCGGGAAGTACATCCGATCTGGCAGGTATGAGTAAAACATCATCGAAAGTCAGCCCTTCCATTACGATCTTGTTTTCCATAATTCTCACCTTAATTTATTTGAATGTCATGGGGCAAAAATCCAATTAAATTTTTAGAGTGAATAAATAAAGCCGCCTTCTCGATATCGGGGGCTAAGAATCGGTCACCGTTAAGAGGAGGTACAATTTTTCTGAAGGAGCTATGAACCTTTCGCAGTACCGGTGAGGGTTTCAATGGATGCCGCAAATTAATCCCCTGACTGCTACAGAGAAGTTCTACCGCCATAATCTTCTCAGTATTATCCAAAATCTTCAGAGCCTTTGTTGCTGCAGTCATTCCCATGCTCACGTAATCTTCCTGATTGGCAGAAGTGGGAATGGAATCCACTGAGGAGGGATGGGCCAGTACTTTGTTTTCAGAAACCAAAGCAGCAGCAGTGACTTGAGCGAGCATGAAGCCCGAATTAAGCCCTTGTTTCGTTGCCAGAAACCCTGGTAAACCACTCATGTTTGTATCCATCAATTTAGCAATCCGCCTCTCTGAAATTCCTCCCAGACTCGAAGCAGCTATTCCCAGTAAGTCCAGCGCTATTGCCAGTGGCTCTCCGTGAAAGTTTCCTCCGGAAAGAACTTCCTCATCCTCTACAAAAATCAGGGGGTTATCAGTGGCCCCGTTGATTTCGCGCTCCAGAATAGAGCGGACGTAAGCCAACGCATCTCTGTCTGCACCGTGTACCTGAGGAATACAACGGAGAGAATAAGGTTCCTGTACACGGCTCACAGGCCGTTTGGCAAGAATCTCACTATCTTGGAGTAAGGAACGCATATTGGCAGCCACTACTATCTGTCCCCTTTGTCCTCGCGCAGCATGTATACGTGGATCAAACGGAACCAAACTTCCTGACAAAGCCTCAACACTCATCGCTCCAATAATGTCTCCACTTAAGAAAAGTGTCTCGGCTTGATGAAGTGCAAGAACTCCCACTGCTGTCATTACCTGAGTTCCATTTAGTAAAGCTAACCCCTCCTTAGCCTGAAGTTCTAAAGGAACTATCCCGGCTTTTGAAAGGGCTTTCTCAGCAGAAATCTTTTTCCCTTCTACACGTACATTTTCCAAGCCTAAAGCCGCCAGTGTCATGTGAGCCAAAGGAGCCAAGTCTCCCGAAGCTCCTACTGAGCCCTTGGAAGGAATTATAGGATAAATCCCAGCATTCAACATTTTAATAAGCGTATCAATAACCACTGGCCGAACTCCTGAATATCCCGAAGCCAGACTATTGGCCTTAAGAAGAAGGACAGCCCGAACAATTTCGTCAGGGAGTGGTTCTCCTACACCAGCAGCATGTGACAAAACAATGTTCTGCTGAAGTTCTTTTATCTCCTGCTTAGGGATAATAATCTCTGCAAATCGCCCAAAGCCTGTATTTACACCGTACATTACTTTCCCCGAATCAATAAGCTTTTCCAGCACCATTCTCGATTTTTTAACTCTATTTCTGGCCTCCTCTGCAAGTGAGACTTTCCTCCCATCCAAAGCTACTGCCAAAGTATCCTCAACTGTCAATGATTTTGCATCAATAATCAGCACACTTTCCATCATCACTCCAATACGAGTTCTTAATCCCCAGTGTAATTTTTGTCCATACTATAATGATTTTTAGACTAAATGTCAAGGCCTCATTACAGAGAGCTTTGCCTATTTTTTATTTTTTACTAGACTTTTGTAAATTCTCATTTGTAGGATAAAAATAACAAATATCAAAATCCAAAAATGAGACAAAAGATGCATGTGCCTTATAGTAAATAAAAGATTAAGCTCAA
>CAZPNF010000093.1:0-7178 GCA_964587715.1 uncultured bacterium
ATGGACGAACTTAATGTAAATCAATGGTATCATGTTGCTCTTACCTGGGATGGGGATTCATTGAGGATTTATCTCAATAGTATTTTAAAAGATGCAGAACCTTTAAGAGGTAATTTACGTAGTGAAGCCAGCGAACCTTTGGCCATTGGAGCCAATTCTATTTCCAGTTCTGATCCTTATGTACGAAAGTTTTTTAAGGGTAGTATTGATGAGGTGAGAATTTCCAGTGTAGCACGCCAGCCGTGGGAATTTAATGTAAATCACTCCCACCTCGTTGTGGAAGAAAAAGAAATCAATTTTGGCTCTGTCCTCAGTGGATATTACAGGAGGATACCTTTAAAAATCGGTAATACTGGAAGTCAATCTCTCGAAGTAGACAGTATTTATTCTTCCAGTTCTGCAATACAAATAACTCCTGCCGTATCTCATTCTTCTAAACTGATTATTGGTGAAGGTGAATATAAAACATTATGGATAACCTTTTTGCCTCAAGGAACGGGGGCTTTAACGAGTGATCTTTTTATTGAAAGTAGCGATCCCACATTTCCCACTTTTGATGTACCCTTAAGTGGAGAAAGTCTCACGAGTGTACCTGTTGGAGCATACGTAACAAATCCATTTACATTGGGATTATACCATTTTGATGGAGCGGGTAAGACTGTGTATGATTGGTCCGGGAACGAGATGCACGGCAGCTGGTCGGGTATAAACCGACCTTTAGGAAAGTTTGGAAGCTCTCTGGGTTTTGATGGACAGGATGACATTTGTGTGATAAAACCCAAAGCTGATTTACCGATCAGGCCAAGATGGGGAGGATTGACAGTAGAAGGGTGGTTTTACTTAGAAGTGCCTCCTTCAAAAAATGAAGTTCTGGTAAGAAGAGGAAGCGATTCGGAATTCCAGTTTGATCTCTTTGTGGACAGCAATTCTAAGGTAGTGGGGCGCGTTACAAACGCAGAGAAACAGATATTTACAGTCTCCGGTGGACAAATTCAGGACACGACCTGGTACCATATGGCAATGTCTTTTGAGAGAGATATGCATTTTGATGGGGGGATTTTGCATCTTTACATAAATGGGGACGAAGTTGCTGCTGATACGGTTACAGGTGAACTGTCAGGTACTGAACCAGCTACATGGGTTGACACATTATCTATTCATCTTGGGAGAGATTGGGGGAATAACGAACCTCTTTATGGGAAAATCGATGAATTTCGTATATCCAATATTGGGAGGCAGCCGTGGGAATTTAATGTGAACATGGCTCGGATTGAGGCTTCTCCCGACACAATGGATTTTGGTAGTGTGCTTGTTGGAGAAAAGAGAATTTTGAGATTGTGGGTCAAAAATGTTGGCATAGATGTTTTGAATGTGAGCGATATTAATGTGATCCCATATTCTTCGCTGTTTGGAGTAGATATTACGAATTTTACTGTTCAGCCAGGAGACAGTCAATCTGTTAAAGTGACTTACACTCCTACTAACATAGATACTGCATTAACGCAGTTAATATTAGTTACAAATGATCCTTCCTCCTCTGGATCGCACAAACAGGTTATTCTCAGAGGTATTGGCATTAATAACAAGCCTACAGATCCTTATAAATCTGATATCTTTACACTTGGTCTTTACCATTTTGATGAAGGAAGTGGAACAACAGTTGGCGATTCCTCCGGTGCAGGTAAAGACGGAACACTGCAGGGAGGAGTAGTCTGGTCTAATTCAGGACGTTTTGGAGGAGCTCTGGAATTTGATGGAGTGGATGATTGGTTAATGATTGCAGAAAATCCGTTATACGGGTTGAGACAGGGTTTTACCGTTGAATTATGGTTTTCTATATTGACAAAGCCGGGTGATTCTTGCTTTTTGTTTAGATTGGGAAGAAGCGATACTACAGAAATTGGATTACTGCTGGATAAAAACAGGGGAATAATGGCAACCATCGGAACTCAGGATACTCTTTCTACGGGTTCTCTTGACTCACTAAATTTGAATCAGTGGTATCACATTGCGTTTTCCTCTGATGGTGATTCTATTCGGTTGGTTCTGAATAACCTGATTAAAGATCGTAAACTTTTAAGTGGGAATCTGGTTTTTGAAACTACAGATTCTCTGAACATTGGTGGTACTCATACAGGCCACTATTTTCATGGATACATAGATGAATTAAGGATTTCTAATATTCCCCGTGAGACCTGGGAAATTAATGTTCTACCCCCTGCTATAGCTGTTTATCCAACAGAGTTAAATTTTGCTACAGTTCTGTTGGGAAAGTCTCGATCCATTTCGTTCTGGGTAACGAACCAGGGCGATCAAGATCTGGTGGTTTCAGATATAAGGGGTGGGGGAGGAGTTTTTGCACTGCCAGATACTGGGTTTACTCTCCCTCGACTTAATACAAAGGAAATTCCAGTTACGTATACTCCAAATGATACAAACATAACAAATAATGCGACGTTGACCATTGTTTCCAACGATGCTGTTAGACCGACAGTAGATGTTTTTCTCGAAGGAAGTAGTACTGATAAACAAGGTATTACTCAATATAAGCAAGATACTCACACAGTGGCGCTTTATCATTTTAACGAGGCCGAGGGAAATACGGCTGTTGATTCTTCATCGCACGGACACGATGGTCTGTTACATGGGGGAGTGACGCAAACCAGTGGTTTCTTCGATAAGGGCCTGTTCTTTGATGGAGTTGATGGTTATGTAAGTATTATTGACACAAGTCAAGATCTTACTTTTGATATGACTTCGAAGAGTTTTAGCATAGAAGCTTTCTTCCGGACAGACACGCTTTCTCAGGCTTTGATATCTAAAGGATACAAAGATGCTAATCATGAAATAAACTATGGGATTTCCATTAACAATCAAGCTCGATTAGAAGTGGAAGGATTTGGGAGTGGAGGACCTGCTGTTAATGACAACGCCTGGCATCATGTAGTCTTTACGTACAATTACGTAACACGAACCGGCAAGCTGTACCTCGATGGTGTTAAGATATGGTCTCGTCCCTGGACTAACACAGAAAAAAATATAGACAACAGACCTTTAATTCTCGGTGCTGCGGAAGCAGACGCGGTTCATCATTTTCATTATTTCAAAGGGTATCTGGATGAAGTCAGGATTTCCGATATTCTCAGACAGCCATGGGAATTTCAGGTTGCTGATTACGGTATAAAGGTAGATTCAGTTGCTCCTGACCCAGCTAAATTGGGCAAAGATTTAACTATAAATCTCCACGTTCCGAATGGTAAAGAAGTTTTTCTCTATTATCGCAGTGGCGGAACTGAACCTTATCAGGAAATGGAAGCAGATACAGTAGATTCTGTTACCTACAAAGCTGTCCTTCCTGGTAGTGCTATTACTCTTTCCGGACTTGAGTACTACGTTAAAGTTATAACTACCAAAGATGATACGTTGACCTATCCCTCACTTGACCCAAAGAATAATCCTGAGACCGAGGTGGTACGATTTAGTGGTATGAAGGCACCCGTCACGTTTCGCCGGGAATTTCAGATGTTTTCTATCCCGTTTGAATTAGATACAACAACTGTAAAAAGTGTGCTGGAAGATGATCTTGGTTCTTACGATCCCTACAAGTGGCGGCTTTTCTGGTGGCATAGAGATGATGCTAAGTATATAGATTATAATCCTGAGACAAAAGATGATCCTTACTATTTTAAACTTGTTCCAGGACGGGCTTACTGGATGATCACACATCTTGAGGAGACATTTGATATAGGAGCAGGTCAGACTGTTTCCACAGATTCAAGCTTCCAGATTACCATATACCCAGGGCATATAGATACGGTTTCCAATAAATTTGTTCCGGGGTGGAACATGATAGGTACACCCTACAACTTTCCCGTGCTCTGGAACGACTGTTCTGTCTCTTCTGACTCAGTAAAGACACTGTACTATTACAATGGCAAAGAATTTAAAATAGATTGGCCTGTTATGGAGCCGTGGAAAGGATATTTTATTTGTAACGAGGGAAGCCAACCTGCAACGCTTTATATCCCACCCAGAGCCGCGAAAACTGTTACTACAAAGGCAATAGTTAAGGAAGGAGTTCTAACAGAATTTAATAAAGATGAATGGTTGTTTAAATTGTCGGCTGAAACAGCCAATGCCTATGATACCGACAATTTTGCTGGTGTCCGTTTAGATGCGAAAGAAGAATGGGATTTTAGAGATCGTGCGGAGCCTCCCCCTGTTGGAGACTATGTTTCTCTCTACTTTGAGCATAAAGATTGGCAGTATCATCCAGAAACTTATACTGCTGATATTCGTGGTACAGATAAGGATGGTTATGTCTGGGAATTCGTTGTAGAAACCATGGTGCCTGAACAGTCTGTTGCAATTCACTGGACTCTTTATCAGAGTTTACCAGAGGGCTGGAAAGCTTACCTTCTTGACGTGGACCAGGGAATTTCAAAAGATATGTTGAGGGACAAAACCATAGAATACAATCCCGACAAAAAGATACCCAACCATCATAGATTTAAGATGATTGTAGGTACCAAAGAATTTGTTGAGAGTCATAATGATGGGATTCCTCTTGTCCCTGTTAAATTCGCTCTTTTCCAGAATTATCCCAATCCATTTAATCCTGATACAAAAATTAGTTACAGCATACCAAAGAGATGCGAAGTAGAGATTGTTATTTTCAACATAATTGGTCAACGTGTCAAAAAGCTGGTCAGCAGTGTTAAAAATGCAGGCCGTTATCAGGTGATCTGGGATGGAAGCGATAATCAGGGACGGTTTGTTTCCAGTGGGGTTTACATTTATCGATTGAAAGCAGCAAATAAAGTGGCTACACGTAAGATGATAGTTTTGAGGTGAATCGATGAGGTTGAAATTTTCAATTTTGCTCGTTGTTCTTCTGACAGTGCAAGTGTTTGCTCAAGAAGAAATTTTTCCTATCCCGAGGCAGGCTTATGTAAGCATGGGGATAAGTTTTCAGATGTGGCAGAGAGAAAAGGCTGGTTTGCCCGTAGACCAGTTAGCTTTTCCAATATCAATCTTAATGCCCATGGCAAGAAATTTTGATCTCTCAATTTCACATACGCCTGCTTTTTCCAAACAGTATAAAAATCAAACTATATATGGTTTATCCGATACTTGGATTCAGGGAGATTATGTATTCTGGGATGAAAAAGCAATGTTAAACATTGGAATTGGTTTGCCAACTGGGAAGACTCGGCTGGACAGTGCTCAATTTGAACTTTCCAAACAATTAAGTAAAAACATTTATCAGTTTCAATTACCAATATATGGTCAGGGTTTTTCTGGAATGATAGGCATGGCAACTGCTTTTCCAATTATCGATGGTGTTGTCATCGGAGTGGGAGGACAGTATCTTTATAGAGGTTCTTACCATCCAGTAAAATATACTTATGGTAAGAATATTGGAATTAATCGTACTTTTGACAAAAAATATATTCCCGGAGACGAAGCCAGTGGCAATATTGGTGTAGATATCCGGATTGGCGAAAACATGAAAATTATGCTCGATGGAATCTACACTTATTACTGGCGGGATATGTTAAGCAGAGAAGTTGTTTATAGATCCGGAAATAAATTCACGGGCAATCTGGGATTTTTCTATCGATTCAGCCAGAAGTATATCTGGACACATTTTACATTTCGGCAAAAGGGTAAAAACGAATTATTGCAAGGATTGTATTTTGGTGAAGAAGAAAAAAATTCCAACGGATATCAGATTGAAATGAATCTGGTATCCAAGGTAATGGATTATCAAAATGGTGAGATCTTTTTACTCGGAGATGGACGTTTTTACGGAAAAAACGAAAATGGAAGCGGAGAGGAGATGGCATTTGGAGGAGGTGTAGGGGCGAATTATAGATTCAATGATAGAGCAATGCTGGATTTACAGTTTAAGTATATTCTTGGAAAATTTAGGTATATTTTTGGAGAATCCAGGCTACTGTGGAAGAGAAGTATAGAAGGACTGCAAACTTCTGCAGGATTAAAGTTTGAATTATAAAAGTGTTAATCTCACGCAAAGACGCAAAGCTCGCTAAGATTCTTCTGTAAGATATTTTATCCATTTCTATCTTTCCTTGGCGTCTTAGCGGTGATATATCTCTCACGCAAAGACGTAAAGTTCGCTAATAAATTTCTTTGATTCCACGATGTACTAACAATCTTTCTTTCTCTCTGGGGGAACAAAGCAAAGAAGCTTTTACTCCTTCCAACTGTAAAAACAGCTAAAAGTTATTGGATACTGATTTAAAAGTACTGATCTCTGTAATCCTTGATGTTGGCTTTTTCTTTTAAACTATTAAACCAGGCTATATAGGCCATCTGCATTTTTTGTTGTAACAGTTCTTGTTCCTTCTTATCCTTTTCGGCCGCAAAAGCTTTTTCATTAAACCCTGTGAGGTCAATAACTTTTATAATATAATATCCTCGATTTCCTTCAACAGGCTTAGAAACTTCTCCCACTTTTAACTTGAATGCAGCTCCATTGAAATGAGGATCCATACCTATGCCGGGCAGATAGGACTGGAGTTTAAAAAGACCTGTTTCTACAATCTTGAGAGAGTCTTTTTGAGCTGCTTCCTCAAAATTCATTCCATGGCCAATTTTTTTCCATACCTCCATACAAATCTCACCTGTACGTTTCTTCTTTTTATCCATCTGAAGGATATTCAGTATCGATGATTTGACTTCTTTTAGAGGTTTGTAGTGTGGTTTTTGTATAGCCGAGATACGAAAAATAATAATATTTTCCCCAGAAGTTATCGGCTGGCTTACCCATCCTATTCTTTGCTGAAAAGCAAAATAACCAATGCGAGGAACCATACCAATTCCTGGAATAAATCCACCTTTCTGGAATGGTGGCGTTTCTTTTACCAAGAGTCCCTCTTCTTTTGTCAGCTCATTAAATTTTTTCCCTTTTGTTCTTTTTATTTCGTCATAGAAATACTGAGCTTTTTCATTTATAGCGTCGTAGGTTTCAGGACTTGTTTTGTATTTTAACAAGATGTGTCGAGCGTGTACTTTTGTTTTTCCTTTTTCAGTTTTTCGGGCAAGGACCTGAATAATGTGGAGACCGAATTGGGTCTCAACAGGACCAACTATCTGTCCTACTTTTGCAGAGAAAGCAGTATCTTCAAAGAGTTTGACCATTTCCCCCTTCC
>CAZPNF010000094.1:0-7174 GCA_964587715.1 uncultured bacterium
GCATTTTAAATTGTGATTTTGATTTTTAATTTTTTCAGTTTGAATTACTTGTTGACTTATGATGTTGTTATGAATGAATTATAAAGTACGCATTTTCGTGAAGAACCAAAAAAAATAGGAGGATGTTGTGTCAAAAAAACGTATTTTACCTTTGATTGGTTTCACAGTTGTTTTAGGAATCCTTGGGTGGGGAACGGCTGCCGCCCAGCTAAAGATTGGTTACGTGGATTCTCAAAAGATTCTTTCTGCTTTTCCCCCTGCTCTTGATGCTCAAAAGAAATTGGAAGCAGAGAGCAACAAGTGGGGTCAGGAACTTCAAAAAATGCAGGAGGATCTTACAATACTTCAGAACCAGTTAGATCAGCAGAGCCTTCTTCTAAGCGAGGCAAAGAAAAAAGAAAAAGCGCAGCAACTTCAGGACTTAGCCATTAAGATCCAGCAATACCAGAACGAAAAATGGGGAAATAATGGGGAATTCTTTAAACGCCGGGGTGAGCTGCTTCAACCTGTTCTGGATCAAATTAATAATGCAATCAACAAAGTTGGCGACGAAGAAGCGTATGATTTCATTTTTGATTCTGTAGCTGGTAATGTTTTGTTCGCAAAAGATAAGTACGACCTGACAGATAAAATTCTGAAGGAACTGGAGAAAGCCTCGCCTGCCAGTACATCAAAAACCATAGGGAAGTGAGACATGGTTTTAAAACTGGCAGAAATCGCTGCCAGAGTGGGAGGGGAAGTAATAGGAAATGGCGAGGTGGAAATTGCTGGTGTGGCTAAGATAGAGGAGGCCGGAAAAGGAGAGATCACTTTTTTGGCTAATCGTAAGTATGCCAAATTCCTGGAAAACACCGGGGCTTCCGCTGTGATTGTTCCTGAGAAAATCAGCGAAGCAGGCGGCAAGCCTTTACTGCGCGCCAAAAATCCCTATTTTACTTTTCTCAAAACAGTGGTTCTTTTTTATCCTCCGAAGCCCCTCCTTGAAAAAGGAATTCACAACACAGCGATTATTGGTGAGGGGACAGAGCTGGGAAAGGATCTTGCCGTCGGGCCCTATGTTGTTATCGGCAGAAGGTGTCGAATTGGCGATGGAACAGTTTTGATGCCAGGAGTTGTGGTAGGTGATAATGTAACCATTGGTAACGATTGTCTCATCCATGCCAGTGCTTGCTTACGGGAGAGGGTCGTTATTGGGGATAGGGTGATTCTCCACAACGGAGTAGTTGTGGGAAGTGACGGCTTTGGCTTTGCTCCGGAGGGAGGAAAATATTATAAAATACCACAGGTAGGGACAGTGGTTATTGAAGATGATGTGGAAATAGGCGCTAACTCAACTATTGATAGAGCCACACTGGGAGAGACGCGCATCAAAAAGGGAGCCAAACTGGATAATTTGATCCAGGTGGGTCACAACTGTACAATAGGTGAAAACACAGTTATTGCAGCACAGACAGGACTTTCAGGAAGTACAAAAATCGGGAGTGGAGTTCGGGTAGGGGGACAGGTCGGATTTGCCGGGCACATGGAAGTTGGGGATGGAGCCGCAGTGGGAGCGCAGGCAGGCGTTGCTAAGTCTATCCCACCAGGGGTGATGGTGTCGGGTTACCCTGCTCGACCCCACCGAGAAGAGCTTCGTATAGAGGCTGTTCTTCAGAAATTACCGCAGTTATTTAAAGAAATAAAAAATCTGGAAAAACGTCTTTATAAGTTAGAGAAAGAGATGAGGAAAAAATGCTGAGGAATAAGAGGACAATAGGAAAATCCGTTTCCCTTTCTGGAATAGGTTTGCATATAGGCAGTAAAACAACTATTACATTCAAGCCTGCTGATCCCAATACAGGCGTACGTTTTATAAGAAAAGATGTTGAGGGTTACCCTGTGATCCCGGCTGATATCGAGCATGTTGTGGATAACTTTCGTGATACTACGCTGGGGGACGGTTCTGTACATATTAGACAGGTCGAGCATGTTTTGGCTGCCGTTTATGGGCTGGAAATCGATAATGTACTAATAGAATTGGATTCAAATGAACCTCCTGTGGGAGATGGAAGTTCTATGCCATTTGTGGAGATTCTCAAGAAAGCGGGTTTTGTAGAGCAAGATGCGCCTCGTGACTACCTGGAAATTGAGGAGACCATTGCCTATTCCGATAAAAAGAATGGAGTTGACATGGTGGTTTTCCCCTCGGATGAACTTCGCATAACGTTTATGGTTGATTACAAGAATCCTGCTCTTGGAACCCAGTATACTTCAATGTATTCTCTTACAGATGAATTCGTTGATGAGTTTGCACCGGCACGCACTTTTTGTTTTCTCCACGAGGTGGAAGAACTTCACGATCAGGGACTGATTCAGGGAGGGAACTTAGATAATGCTGTTGTTATTGTTGACAGACAGCTGAGTGACGAAGAACTGAGAGCCTTAGCTATGAAATTTGGTCTGGACGAAAAAGTGGTTCTGGGAACAAACGGCATTTTAGGAGGGAGAAAACTCAGATTTTACAATGAGCCAGTCCGACACAAGACGCTGGATTTGATAGGGGACCTGGCCTTATTGGGAGTTCCCCTGAAAGCTCATGTTATGGCTGCTCGGTCAGGTCATGCTGCCCACGTTGAACTGGTGAAGAAAATCCTGAAAGTCTACAGGAAAAAGCAAATTACCAGTAAATACCAGGCTCGCCCTGTGAAGAAGGGAGTCTTTTTAGATATACAAGCCATCGAGAAGATACTGCCGCATCGGTATCCTTTTCTTCTTGTGGATAGGATTCTCGATCTGGTTCCAAGGGAACGAGTCGTAGGCATAAAAAATGTCACTTTTAACGAGCCTTATTTCAGGGGACATTTCCCCGGGCATCCAATTATGCCAGGGGTGCTAATTGTAGAAGCGATGGCTCAGACAGGGGCAGTGCTTCTTCTGGATGCAATCGAGCATCCCGAGAAAAAATTGGCTTATTTTATGGGAATGGATAAAGTTCGTTTCCGTAAGCCAGTACGCCCCGGGGATCAACTCCAGATCGAAGTGGAGTTAATCAGATATCGGTCAACGTCGTGCAAGATGATGGGGAGAGCTTTTGTCTCTGGTGAGCTGGTGTGCGAAGCAGAATACATGGCTGCTATTGTTGATAGGTAAGGATTTGGGGAGAATTTAATCCGTAAATCAATGGCACGGATTTGTTTTTTGTAATGCTTCGATGGAGTTTATCCTGAGCGAAGCGAAGGGCTCATGCTTCGACTCCGCTCAGTATGAAGGGGGATGTAAGTAACAGAAATGAAAGGTTTTCTGAATTGTCCAGCATTCACCCCACCGCTTTGGTTGATAAAGGAGCAGAATTAGCAGAGGATGTGACAGTAGGGCCTTTCTCTATCATTGAAAAAGATGTGGAAATAGGAGAAGGGAGTAAGATTGATTCTAATGTTCTTGTGGCCAGTGGTGCACGTATCGGGAAAAACTGTCACATCCATCACGGCGCAGCCATAGCAACTGTTCCGCAGGATCTAAAATTTTCCTGTGAAAAAACAACATTGGAAATTGGTGACAACACAGTTATTCGCGAATTCTGTGATTTGAACAGGGGTACGAAACAACGTGGGAAGACACAAATTGGGAAGGATTGTTTTTTAATGGCCTATAGCCACGTAGCTCATGACTGTTGGTTGGGTGATCATGTGATTCTTGCCAATGTAGCTCAACTGGGAGGTCACGTGACCATAGAAGATTGGGTGATTCTTGGCGGTCTGGTAGCTGTGCATCAATTTTGTACTGTGGGGCAGCATGCCTTCATCGGAGGAAATTTTAGAGCAGTTCAAGATGTACCGCCCTATATCTTAGCAGCAGGTGAACCTTTGACATATAAAGGGCTGAACATTGTTGGACTTAAGCGAAGAGGATTTTCCCGCAATACTATTAGTATGCTTCAGAGGTGTTATCGCGTTATTTACCAGTCCAAACTTAATAGAAGTCAGGCTTTAAATAAAATACGGTCGGAAATGGAAATGATTACTGAAGTTAAGAGAATTGTAGAGTTCTTTGAAAAAAGTGAAAGAGGAGTTATCCGATAGGGTTTTCCACTGTGGAAAGATGGAGATGGATAGAAAACGGCCCTGCTGATGGGGCCACCCAGATGGCAATAGATCGTGCCATTCTGGAGAATGCTGATTCATTTGGAAAAGTTACTGTAAGAGTTTACAGATGGAAACCGTATTGTATTTCTCTGGGTTACCACCAGTCTGTTGAAAATATTGATCTGGATAGATGCCAGCAAGACGGTATTGATGTTGTTAGAAGACCAAGCGGGGGAAGAGCTGTTTTACATGCAGAAGAAATTACATACTCTATAATTATTCCTGCTGGCAGTCTTCCTTTTTCTGCAACTGTTGGAGAGGTTTATAATTTTATCAGCAGAGGACTTGTTAGAGGAATCCAGAAATTGGGTGTGCTAGTGCAACTTCAGAAAAGGAGCCTGGATTTTCGTTCCCACTACAAAACCTCTCTATCTGTAAGTTGTTTTTCCGCTGCAGCCCGACACGAAGTTGTTATAGAAGAGAAAAAACTCGTAGGAAGTGCGCAGTTTCGCCTTGCCGGGAGGATACTTCAGCACGGATCCATCCTCATGGGTGATGCACATCTTGCTCTACCGGATTATCTCAAAGGTATTGAGCCCGAGGAGAGGGACCAGTTGAGACTGGTGATGGAGAAGAAAACAGCCTCTATTAATAGATACCTCGGGAGAAAAATAGAATATGGAGAAGCAGCAAAAGCACTTAGGCAGGGGATGGAAGAGGAGTTTTCAGTAGAATTTGAGGATGGAAAATTAACAGAAAAAGAGCAAGAACAAATTCTGCACTTACGCAAGACCTTTTCTATTTTGTCAACCAATGGGTAGAATCCTGTCTATTACTTTTTTGGTGAGAGCTGGCCAAAGAGGAGGAAAAGGTCGGCTTTTTTGACCTCTGGGGAAGAAATGAATTCTAAAAAACTTACCATATGGGGTTCAACAGGTTCTATTGGAAGACAGACCTTAGATGTGGTGGATCGTTATCCAGAGCGTTTTGAGATTGTAAGTCTGACAGCTCATCATAACGCAAGCCTCCTTCTGGAACAGGCCAGAAAATTCCGTCCACGTGATGTTGTAATCACGGGTGGTGTCAGAGAGGGAAAATGGGAAGAAGAGTTTAGAAGACTGGGTGTTAAACTTCTCCGGGGAAAGGATGGGTTGTTAGAGATCGCAGCTCGTGGGGGCGAAGATCTCATTGTCAATGCTCTTGTGGGAGGAGTTGGTCTTGAACCCACCCTCATGGCTCTTGGGGCCGGCGTACCGATTGCTCTTGCCAATAAAGAAGTCCTCGTTATGGCAGGAGAACTGGTGACGATGGAGGCAGAGAAACACGGAACGGTTTTGCTCCCCGTAGATAGCGAGCACAGCGCAATTTTCCAGTGTCTCCAGGGAGAAGAAAATAAAAGTATCAGAAAAATTCTTCTTACAGCTTCTGGAGGACCTTTTCTGAAAAGAAATAAATCTGAATTATCAAATGTAACAGTGGAGGAGGCTCTTGCCCATCCAAATTGGAGAATGGGTAAGAAGGTGACAATTGACTCTGCAACCTTGATGAATAAAGGATTTGAAGTAATAGAAGCCCGCTGGCTTTTTGGAATCGACCCTGATAAAATAGAGGTAGTAATTCATCCCCAGTCAATTATTCACTCCATGGTTGAATTTGTGGATGGGTCGATCAAAGCGCAGATGGGCGTGCCTGATATGCGAATTCCCATTTCTTATGCTCTGGCTTATCCAGAGCGGTGGGCTGGAGACTACGGTTGGATGGATTTCACAAAAATAAAAAGATTGGAATTTTTCCCCCCAGATATGGAGAAGTATCCTGCTCTTAAACTTGCCTATCGGGCACTCGGGATGGGAGGTACTGCTCCTGCTGTATTGAGCGGTGCTGATGAAATTGCTGTGGATTTTTTTATATCAAAAAAAATCTCTTTCCCTGAGATTTCACAAATTATCGGGGAAGTACTGAATAGTCATAAAGTAATTTTACGCCCTGACATCGATGATATTCTTCAGGCTTATCACTGGGCCAGAGAGGTTGCTCTAAGACAAATTGAAACAAATCTATGAGGATAAAATATGGTTACTTTATTAGCAACGGTTTTTGTGTTAGGAGTTTTGATTTTTGTTCACGAGGTTGGTCATTTTTTAGTTGCTAAATTATTCAAGATCAAAGTAGAACGTTTTTCCATAGGATACCCTCCGAGAATTGCAGGTAAAAAAATAGGTGAGACGGATTACTGCATTTCTGCTGTCCCATTTGGGGGATACGTGAAAATTGCCGGCATGGTTGATGAAAGTTTAGATGAAGAAAAATTAAAAGAAGAACCAAAACCATGGGAATTCCGATCGAAGTCTTCAATTCAGAAAATCTTAGTGGTTATGGGCGGTCCTCTAATGAACATTGGCCTTGCTTTTTTTATTTATTTTGCAGCAACGCTGAATTATGGAATGCCTGACACTTCAGGTCCTGTTTATGTTGAGAATGTAGTGTCGGGGAACCCTGCAGCAAAGGCAGGAATTCTTCCCGGGGATAAAATCGTTGCCGTGAATGGCAAAAAAGTTCCTACCTGGGATGAGCTGACAGAAATTATCTACAGTTCTCCTGGTAAGCCCTGTGAACTAAGTTGGATGAGGCATGATTCTCTTTTTACTGCAAAAGTCACTCCAATAAAAGAGAAAGTGGTGGTGGCTGGTGACATCCGTGAAGTGGGTCTTGTCGGGATTAGTAGGAAAATTAAGAGGAAGAAGGTTGGAATTGGGGCTGCTGTTATTAATGCAGGGATGACAATCTACTACCTTACCCATCTGGTTATAGTTTCTATTGTTAGACTTATTGAAGGTAAAGAGTCAGTTCGTTCTCTTGCCGGCCCTGTTTTTATCGCAAAGATGGCGGGTGAGAGTGCCCGTTCAGGCTGGGGTTCCCTGATTGGATTTTTAGCTTTCTTAAGTTTGAACCTCGGGATACTGAATTTGCTTCCTATCCCTGCTTTGGATGGTGGACACGTAATGTTTTTGGGGATTGAAGGTATAATCAGGAAAGAAATTCCTGTTAAAACAAAGTTGATTATCCAGAAGATCGGGATGTTTTTACTCATTGCTCTTATGATATTTGTTGTA
>CAZPNF010000095.1:0-471 GCA_964587715.1 uncultured bacterium
GAAAGTTTCTAAAGCCAGTACGATACGCGTTCCTAAAATAGAAAAGGAACCTGGCAAATCAATTGATATTGACAAAGTTTTACTCTTAGTTGATAAAGATAAAGTCAGCATTGGTAAGCCAGTTGTTTCCAATGTTAGGGTTAAAGCGACTGTTTTGTCCCACGGAAAAGCGGAAAAAATAAAGGTGTTCAAGAAAAAACGTCGTAAGGATTATAAAGTTTTGAAAGGACATCGTCAGCAATATACGGAATTGCGTATTGATAAAATAAGTGTTGAAACGGAGGAGAAGAAGGCTCCTGCCTCAGTGAAAACAGCGACTAAAAAAACGACTGCGGCCTCATCTGTTAAGCAGGCTAAGACTAAAGAGACTAAGAAAAGGAATACCTCCGTTAAGAAAGAGGAGAAATAAATTATGGCTCATAAAAAAGGTGTCGGAAGTTCCAAAAATGGTAGAGACAGTAATGCACAGAG
>CAZPNF010000095.1:481-3751 GCA_964587715.1 uncultured bacterium
AGGCTGGGTGTAAAGCGTTTTGGTGGTGAGGTAGTAAAAGCTGGGAGCATCATTATTCGTCAGCGTGGCACAAAATTTCATCCAGGCTTGAATGTTGGAAAAGGAAAAGATGACACACTCTTTGCAAAAGCAGATGGAAAAGTAACTTTTGAGAAAAAGGGTAAAAAGAAAATTGTGAGTGTTTATGCTTAAGTCTAATCCACTAGGGGTGGGCAAGTTTGCTGAGGTTTGCTTTGGAGGCTATATTGTTTTGATTTGTACTAAAAGTCGTTATTTTGTTAGCGGCTTTTTTTGTAAAAAACGAAAAAGACTTGAATTTTTAAATGATATGTTGTATAATAATAATGTGAATGACCAGTTGAAATTTTTCTATTTTGGCCAAATGAAGTTTTATGAAACTAACTTTGGCTTATGAGCGTAAAATCTAATGGGACGCATATTTTTTTATTGAACCTTTAACTCCGAAGGGAGGCGATTCAAATGCGAGGAATAAAAAGTATACTCTTTGTGGGAGTAATAATCTTTTTATTTGCCCTCACGGGGTGTTACACAGTGGTTATGGTTCCCAAGGTAGTAGTGGATCGTGGAGACAGAGGTAATATAATAGCTGAGGAAGAACCAGGTGAATATGTGGAAGCGGATTCTGAGCAGGTCCCGACAGCAGTTTACAAATATTATATTTATGGGGATTTGTTGCCCGGATATACCTACTTTGATCCCTACTGGGCTTCTCCTTATTGGTGGCATTATTCATCATGGTGGCCGTACGGGGGTTACTATGATCCATGGTTCGGGGATCCCTGGCCGTACTATGGCGGCTACAGTCCCTGGTATAGTTATAGTCCATACTACTACAATTCCTGGTACTATGATCCATACTGGGCTTACTGGGATGGTTATTATTCAACTGTTCCAATGAAACGACGTCCTTTCTCAAGACGGAGGTCATTCACAAGCCAAACTGATTCTTATGCTCCTTCAGCTTCTGCGATATCCGGGGCTGAGAAGCTATCCAAAACATCGGGTACCGGAGAAATTGGAGGTAGCCGGAGGGTCCGAAAAGATCTTTCCAGTAGTTCTACGACTTCTAAGTCTTCGGAATCTTCCAATCGTTCTGTAAGTGAGAGAAGAATAAGGAAACCTTCTTCCGACACTGCCATTAAGAAAACAGGTACCAATACGAAAAAAAGTTCAGGTGGCGCTGTACGAGTTAGGAAACGGAGTTCTTCCTCATCGGTTCGCAAAACTTCAAGTAGAAGGAAATATTCCAGTCCGAGCCGTCGTGTGAGAAGAAGTTCTTCATCTACGTCTACGAGAAGCTCAACGTATACTCCCCGACCAGTGAGTTCATCTTCTTCCAGTTCTGGTTCATATACGAAGAGTTCATCGAGTTCTGGGCATTCCAGCTCGAGCAGCCACAGCAGTAGCAGTAGTCGTAGAAGACGGAAATAGATTGCCAGATTCTCAAAATTCCCGGAGGTATCTATGAAAGTGCGGGTCGTATTTTTGGGCGTTGCCATCTTTCTCATGGAGAGTATGTCACTCCTAGCACAGGATATACCTTTTACGTGGGGTCACCAGTGGGGTGTTGGAGCCAGGGCCATTGCAATGGGAGGGGCTTACACAGGCATAGCAGATGATTATGCAGCGCTGTATTACAACCCTGCAGGTCTCGGTCAAATCCAGAGTATGGAAATTTCTGGCAATCTTGCCTATCTTGCCATGACGGATCGGGCAACATTTCTTGGATTGGAAACACCAGAAAATTCCAGTTTTACTCGACTTAACTCCATAGGTATTACCTTTCCTGTCCCGACTACCAGAGGAAGCCTCGTATTTGGTTTTGGTTACAACAGGTTAAGAGATTTTGACCATTCTCTTTATGTGACGAAGTTTATCTCTACTCCAGGAGATTCAGTGACACATGAGTATAATGAGTTAGAAGAGGGAGGACTGGAGAATGTTTCCTTAGGCGGTTCTATGGAGATGTCACCTGGTCTTTTTTTGGGAGCATCTATTAATTTCTGGACAGGAGGAGATGATTGGACGTGGAGATTTAATGAATCTGATACACCTTATGATGTTTGGACTTTTACAGATTTTGTTTCAACCGACCATATTCATACGAAATTTAGCGGTGTCAATCTTACTTTAAGCACTCTCTTCCGCGCAAATGATTTCTTCCGATTCGGTGGTACTGTTGTTACGCCTGTTACACTGACCAGCAAAGAAGATTGGGACTATTCTGAGGTAACTAATTGGGATCCTGATTCTACAGGCGTTGTTTCTACCGATGAATATTCAGATAGCGGATACTCGGAATACAAAATTCAGTCTCCCTGGATTTTTCGTGCTGGCGGTGCATTTCAGGCCGGGCCTCTTCTCGTCTCTGGAGATGTAGAATGGAATAATTACAACCAGATCAAATACAAGACCAATCCATCCGAGGCAACGTACAGCATGGCTGATGCAAATCTTGATATTAAACGAAAGTTTCGGAATACATTCAATATCAAGGCTGGTGGTGAATTGTCAATTCCATCTACCAGCATAAAAATAAGAGCAGGATATGCTCTCTATCCTTCACCCCTTAAAGATGCTTCTTCGAATAGAGATCGAAAGGTTCTTTCTTTTGGGGCTGGTTTTACCTTTGCTGAACAGTTCAGGCTGGATTTCGGCTATGCTTCTACTTCATGGGAGGGGGTGCCTGGAGATGTTATTCAACAAGAAAAAATCGAGGTGAATAAGATTTTAATAAATTTTTCCTATCACATGTAATTGTCTGAATCGCTTATCATGAAAAAACCTATCACAAGAAACTGTAACATTGTGGTAGGTTTTTTAGGTATAATTTTTGTTTGAGGAGATTTTTTATGAAGAGAGTTTCCTCTATTGTACTAATTTCCCTTTTCATCGCCGCATCAGTATCAGGACAACCTGGTTCTCTCCACCTTGGTATGCTTATCGATGTGCCTTCAGCTAAAACGCTGCCTGCAGCTAAAATAGAAGCCGGGCTAAGAATGTATACTGAGGGAGGACTTTTGAGCTCCTTGATAGTGGGAGTAACTGACCGATTCTCTCTTGGTGTTTCATACGGAGGGGGAAACATAATTGGGACAGGAAAAGTGAATCTGAATCCTCAGCCATGTGTTCACGTACGTTATCTTCTATTGGAAGAGCATTTTCTTTCTCCTGCCTTACTTATTGGCTTTAATTCTCAGGGGTACGGAAAGTATGATAAGGAATTAAAACGGTATGCTGTAAAGTCAA
>CAZPNF010000095.1:3761-7174 GCA_964587715.1 uncultured bacterium
TTTCCTTGGTGGCCTTGGTATTCATGGCGGTGTGAACTGGAGTTTAGAAAATGAAGATGGAGATTCTGATCCAAATTTTTTCGCTGGTTTTCACAAACGAATGGGTTCTTCGCTGGTAATCCTCGGCGAATATGATACTGCTATAAATGATAACAGTGATAACGCTATCGGATCTGGTAAAGGATATCTCAATCTTGGAGTACGCTGGTCATTTGCTCAAAGGTTTTTTGTGGAATTTGCATGGAAAAATATTTTAAAAAATGGGAAAAGAGTGGAAGGAAGCAGCCGGGAGGTGAAGCTGTTTTATCTGACTCACTTTTAATCATAAAACATGGAGGAATTTCTCATGATGAAAAAAAAGAACAGACATTTTCAGATTCTCGGGCTTATTGATTCTGTTAAGGCCCAATCTCAACAAGAGTTCCTGGATGAACTTGCCAAATTGGATATACACATCAGCCAATCTACATTATCCAAGGATTTGAAGGAACTTGGAGTTATTAAGATGCGGGGGAAGAATGGAAAATTTCGGTTTCTTCAGACAAAAGAACGGGATGCTTTCCACACAGGAGTTATGCTCAAGAAAGAATTATTAGATTTCTTCATGGAAAGCACCGTTGTTGGAAATCTTTTAGTAATCAGAACAGTTCAGGGGAATGCTTCTGGAGTATCAAAATTTTTGGATGAAATCGGGTGGCCAGAAATCGTTGGGACACTGGCAAGTGTTGATACTGTGTTAGCTATCACCCGCACTCCTGCCGACGCTAAGGCTGCCATGGAAAAACTACAGGAGATGTTAACAAATAATAAGTGACCTCCAATTATTTGCGGTTCCGTCTTAAAGCCAGATTATGAACAGAGAAGTCCCAATAAATTTACCTGATCTTCACATTCACACTCCTTTTTGCGGTCATGCCAGTGGGACAATGGAACAAACTGTTCAGCGGGCAATAAATCTGGGGCTGGGTGAAATTGGTTTTGCAGGTCATTTGTTTTATCCACATGGTTTTGTAGAACCAATGAAAAATTGCGTTATACCTGAAGAACAATTTCCCAAATTTGTTTCTGAAGTTTTCAGACTGCAACAAATTTACAGAGATCGTATTACAATTCATCTGGCGACTGAGGCAGACTATATCAAGGATTTTGTAGATAGTACAAAAGCGACATGCCGGTCTTATCCATTTGATTATGTTATAGGTTCAGTTCACATTTTAGATGGGGTTGTTATTGATTACAGCGAGTCCATGCTGGTCCAGCATCTCGAAGATCTCGGAGGTGTAGAAGGATTATGGGAAAAGTACTGGCATTCCATGGAAAATCTAATCGATGCAGATTTTTGTAACATTATAGGTCATTTTGATCTTCTCAAAAAATACAAAGCCTCTTTTTCTGCTACTGATTTTACAGACCATATTGATTCTCTTCTTACCCGGATAAAAGATAAAGGTCTTGTTATAGAGGTGAACACAAGCGGTATTGATAGGTCTTTTGCAAGAGAGGTTTACCCTTCCCCTACTATTCTTAAACTCGCAGCGAAGAAAAACATTGAAATTACATTGGGAAGCGATGCTCATTCCCCTGCGGAGGTCGCCAGACATTTCCAGAGAGCAGTGGAACTCCTGAAATCATTTGGATGGAAACAAATAGCAATTTTTGAGAAAGGTAAAAAGCAGTATAAATCTCTTTGACTTGACTTTTTGAAATTATTTTATTAGCTTTAATTTCTTTAAAAGGACCAATACTAAATTCTATAATAGAAACTACTGAGGAATCATATGACTAAACAGAGTAAGTTTATTGCTATAGAGGCAGCTTTCAGGTGGTTAAACAACACAATCTTGCAAAAACCATGGGCTATTTCTATCGAGGTCACGCATAGCTGTACTGCTAATTGTAAACACTGTGATAAAGGAGGGATGATCAAAAACGAAAAACAGGCCACACCTGAAGAGTATCGTCGTATATATGACAAAATTCGCCCACTTGTTGTTCAGATTTCGGGTGGTGAGCCTTTGTTGCGGAAAGATATTTTAGATATAATTCGTGCCATCAAAAATCCCGGGCATCTTCCTTACATTATTTTTGTGACAAATGCTTCTCTTCTTACGAAGGAGAAGTACGATCAGCTTAAAGAAGTAGGGGTAGATCAGTTTTCTATTTCTATAGATTTCCCGGATGAACGTCACGATAAAAACCGTAGAGTTCCAGGCCTTTTTCAACACCTTAACACTCTTATCTCTCAAATCACTGCTGAAGGGAACAACGATGTTACCATGATTACTGCTGTAACAAGTGAGAATTATCTCTATTTACTGGATATCCTTCATGTTGTTCAGGGATGGGGTGCCAGTCTCAATCTCAGTATGTATACAGCGGGTCGGACAGGAGATAAAAGCCTCCTCATCTCACAATCCGAATTAGCCTCTTTTCGGAAAATAATTGATCAGCTCATTGAAGAAAAGAGAAAGGGTGCATGTATATTTTCTACTGAAGCTGTGCTCAATCGATACTACAAATTTTTTGAGAACAACGCTTCTGCAGGAGGATGTAAAGCAGGTATCCGCTCTCTTGTAGTGAATCCGGATGGTTCTCTCTGTCCCGGTGCTATGAAGATGCACACTACCTTTAAATCCCAGAAAGAGATGAGAAAGAAATTCTCTAAGACAAATAACTGTACAGATTGTTTTATCAGTCTTAGAGCAAATACGGAAAAACCTCTCTTCGAAGTCGTAAGAGATATTTGGGCAACCAGAAGCCGTCTCTGAGATTCAGAAGCGATACAGTATGCCTTCATATCTTTCCAGAAAATCAGTTGTTTCAGGCTTAAGGATATTTGTTGTCCTTACCTTAGCAGGTTTTGTTCTTATATTCTACCTCACAGGGACACGCGAGACACTTCAGGCGTTAAAAAGATTTCATTTCTCCTATTTTTTGCTTGCTATATTACTAATCGGGGTCGATTTTTTCTCAGGTGCAGGCCGTATTTTTATTTTTATACGTAAGATTGGTCATCTTGACAATAAAAGAGCATTCTGGGTTTCTTTCAAAGCCAACCTTGCCAATATTTTCCTGGCAGCTGCTACTCCATTTCAGACAGGTGGGGGGATAGCACAGATATATATGCTCCATCGTGCTGGTATTTCTGTTGCAGGTGCTACGTCAGTGAGCATAATGAATTTTATTGCTACGCTGGGTTTCCTTCTGGTCGCCGGTCTGCTGGCACTTCACTGGATGACCCGCAAATTTGTTGATTTTCAGTTTCGCTTCATTTTGAGCTTCAGTTCCGGTGTCTTTTATGTTGTTACACTTCTATTCCTTGTTTTTCTTTTCCGACCAATGATAGTAGGACGTGCTGTTGAATGGATTTTGCAAAGAGTTGGTAATCTGTGGAAGAGGAAGTCTGGGACGGT
>CAZPNF010000096.1:0-7136 GCA_964587715.1 uncultured bacterium
ATAAAACAGGCGAAGAACCAGGATTGAAATCTGTTGACAAGACGATTCTCGATGGGATATTTAACAACTGATGAATCTGACCAACGTTTTCTGAAAAAACAAAACTCTCTGCTGAAGGCAGAAAAACAGGATAGAGATTTTCATTTTTGACAATCAAAGCAGCATCTTTCTCGGACAAAACTTCTAAATGATCAACGTGCCGTACACCGAGTTCATTTGCAAGCTCAACACCTCCAATATCATGGATCTGATTTGTATGTATTCCCACACGGTATCCTGCATCAATAGCCTGCCTGATTAAGAATTCTCCTTCTTTTAAATTAAAAACTCCTTTTTCTAAGAAGATGTCAAACCAGTCTGCATATTCCCGGAATTGGGGAATCATCTGGTTCGCAACTAAATCGATATATTTTTCTCTGGAAATTTCTCTCGGAACAGTGTGCACTAAAAATGTCGGTATAATATCCATGGGATGAAGATCATTGAGACGGCTGATTACAGCAAGCATCTTTTTTTCAGTTTCATAATCCAGTCCGTAACCGGATTTGATCTCGATAGTTGTTGTCCCAAAGCTCAGAGCCTTATCCAGAAATTTCAGCCCATTCTCAATTAAAGCATCTTCTGAAACAGAGCGGACCGCTTTTACAGTACTGTAAATCCCACCGCCCTTTTCCATAATTTCCATGTAGGAATATTTTCTGGCACGGAGATAGAGTTCGTTCTCACGTGAACCGTAAAACAAAAGATGTGTATGCGAATCTACAAAACCGGGAATAGCTATTGTACCAGCGCAGTCCAGTATAGATGTCTTTTCAAAAACATTCTTTCCATAAATCCTCAGAATATCCCCGTAGGCGGCAATCTCTTGAATTATGCCGTCTTTAATCAATATTGAAAGAGGTTCTTCAGAGGGAACTCTGTAGATCTTTTTTATATTTTTTAAAAGTAGGGTAGGCACCTCTATTATTTAATATTTGACCCCGATTCTTTGTTTAACTCAATTTATTAATCATTATCCCTTTTTCTCTGGCTACTTCTTTTGCCTTTTCATACCCTGCATCCACATGTCGGGCAATACCAATCCCGGGATCTACAGTTGTGACTCGCTCTAGACGTTTATCTCTTGCTTCTGTGCCGTCTGCTACAATGACCATGCCGGCATGCAGAGAGTATCCAATACCAACACCACCTCCGTGATGAAAACTCACCCAGCTTGCACCGTTAACACTGTTCAGAGCAAAGTTAAGAAGAGGCCAGTCAGCGATAGCATCACTGCCGTCTAACATACCTTCTGTTTCTCTGTTCGGCGATGCCACAGAACCGCAGTCCAGATGGTCCCGACCAATTACAACAGGTGCTTTTACCTCCCCTTTTCGCACCAGATCATTCATCCGTAATGCAAATTCAGTTCGCTCACCGTAACCGAGCCAGCAGACACGAGCAGGTAGTCCAAGATGAGGTATCTTTTTGCTGGCTAAATTGATCCATCTTACAAGCGATTTATTCTCAGGAAACATCTCAAGAACAAGTTTATCGAGTCGATCAATATCCTGAGGATCACCGGAAAGTGCAGCCCATCGAAACGGCCCTCTACCCTCATAGAACAAGGGTCGTACATAGGCAGGTACAAATCCAGGATACTTAAAGCTTCCATCAGACTTCCTGATATCCACTCCTGCTATCTCAGCCTGAGCTCGAAGATTGTTCCCGTAATCAAAAGTAACTGCACCCATCCTCTGCATTTCTAACATTGCTTCTTCGTGCTTTGCAATTGTATCCAGTGAGCGTTTTTTGTATTCTTTTGGATTCTTATCTCTGAGTTCATCAAGTTCTTTTAAATCTCCAGTGGGAACGTAATCAAGGAGATTGTGAGCCGGGGTCTGATCTGTCAGAATATCCGGAACAATGTTGTTTTTAACTAACCAGGAATGTATTTCACCAGCATTGCCAACAAGGCCAATGGCAAGAGGCTCACCTTTTTTCTTCGCTTCATCAACCCATTTTACAGCTTCCTCCACATCATTGGTCATCCTGTCACAGTAACCTTCTTTAACTTTCCTTTCGATTCTTTCGGGTCTGACTTCAACATCAAGGATAACTGCCTCATTCATTGTCCCTGCTAATGGCTGTGCACCTGACATGGCACCCATTCCTGCGGTTAAAATAAATTTTCCTTTGAGAGAATCAACCCCAAAATCTTTTCTTCCAGCGGCAGCAAAGGTTTCATACGTTCCTTGAATAATCCCCTGAGTTGCAATATAGATCCAGCTTCCAGCAGTCATCTGGCCGTACATAATCAGGCCCATCTCATCGTATTTGTCAAAATTTTCTGGAGTTGCCCAGTGAGGCACTATATTAGAATTGGCAATTATTACTCTCGGTGCATCGGGATGAGTCGGAGCTATATAAACAGGTTTGCCGGATTGAACGCAGAGTGTGTGGTTTTCATCTAACTCTTTTAGAATATCGACTATCTGAGAATAAGCCAGCCAGTTCCTTGCAGCTCTGCCGCTGCCGCCGTAGACAATGAGCTCTTCAGGCATCAAAGCTACTTCAGGATCTAAGTTATTCATAAGCATACGCATTGCAGCCTCGGTATCCCAATTTTTACAATTGAGCTTTATACCTCTCGGCGCTCGTATAGGTCCTTTTGGCCGATATTCGTAGTACATTGGTCTTGCCATTTTTAAGCCTCCTCTACAAACTAAAGCAAAAGTAAAGAGTACTCGACTTTTATGTGAAATTTGCATATACTAACTATGAACCACTGAAAGCGCGAATGCGCCGTAGGTGGTGTTTTTATTTTGGATAACAAACAATCTCGAAGTTATCTCATACCAATACGGATGCCATCCCTTGAAGCGATGGCATCCGTATATGAAAAAGTTCACTTACCCTGCATCATTTCAGTTTTAGTATACCCTTTTGGTATCTCAAAAATACCTGTAGGTGCTTTCCCATGTTTAACTTCCAACAATTCAGTTGTAGACCTTACTGTCTGTCCCATTATCTTTCTTTCCGTAACTGTCAAGACAGGAAGCCCCTTTACCTTTTCCATTTCTTTTTCCATGGTTCCCATCGCTTGTTTCATACCAGGTATCTGTGCAAACATCGAGGCAGCAAATTTAGCGTAAAGATCATAATTAAGTTTAACATCCTCTGTTGCCCACACTATCATCTTTGTTTGCCCCATTACCATACTAACTGTCTCGATATATTTCCTGCAATTCCAGTTTCTAATCTTTTTCTTCTCTCCTGTCGGTGTAACTGTTACTTCCACTTTCATCATGTTCTTCATCATATTCTTGAATGCTGCGGCATCTTCTTCATTTCCCTTAGGTACGTTCAGCTTGGGTAAAGATTTGCCTATATCCATGGGAATTTCCACGTAGGTCCTTTTCGTATGATCAAGAATATACATAACGTTTTTATCAAGCCTCACGATGGTAGATTCCTCCTTACCGTCACTTCTCATTTTATCCTTCGCAATCCATATTGATTCAAACTCATCCTTTGCTGGCTGTTGTTGCCCCATTATTTGATAACTGTCAGTATGACTTTTCTGCTTTAAAAATACATCGGCACGAACAAAAATTGGCACTGTAAACAGTACCAGAACTAATACTCTGCGCAATACTTTTAATTGTTTCGTTTCCATTTTCTCCTCCTTTTTTGAAGAAATTCACGTTGCCTTAATCTGAAATACCAGAACTTAAACTTTTCTCTACAAGCTGAACAGTTTCCTCTGTGTGACGAACAACCTCTTTACGAATTCTTTCTGCCTCTTCCATAATCTCTCTTTTGAATTTTTCATCTTTGATCCCTGGAAGATTTATGAGAATATTCAAATATGCACCTTCGGCTGCTGTCCTGGCAGCGAGTGCAGCAACACCTCCATCGCTTATAGAATTTTTATTCCCTTTTTCCACAACACGTCTGGCAAGCTCGGCTGCTTTTAATGCCCGCTTTAAAACATTCAAAGGAACCACAGTTGCCTCTTTAGTAGCCTCTTCTATTGCTTCTATTCGAACTGCTTTTTCATCCTCACTCTTTTTGGGAAGACGCATCGCATCCATCACTCTGTTGAACGCTTCAGTATCTCTGTCTACATCTCCAAGAAATTCGTCTTTCAACTTCTGTGCTTCTATTCCGATCTCTTTCATCTCATCAAATACTTTTTCATATCCTTTCTTGCCATGAGTCAGTGCAGCAACCATAGAGGAAAGTGCTCCACCCAACCCACCGCAGAGAGCTGCTACGCTTCCGCCTCCGGGCGCAGGCGAATCAGTGGAAAGAAGATCTGTAAATTCATTGATCTTCATCTCAACAAGAGGATTACTTCTCTCAACCTGGTACTCAATAATCTTTTTCTCTGACTCGAAAGGATAAAGATCGCTGAGCCCAAACGAAAGAACTGCAATATGAATAAGTTCTGATTGAGGAACACCCGTTGTCTTTCCCTGTTTCCTGAGATAATATCTTCCAGCTTGAAGCAGAGCTTCCAGCGGAATTAAACCCACCAGCTCGCTTCCTGTTACTCTTACTCCTAGAGCATCAGCCAACTTAACGCATTCGTCAAAAACGATATGTGGGGGAGTTATCTTATAATTCACTAAATTTATGGACACCTGTGCTCTTCCAAAATCTTCCATATACCAGCCAACTGCTTTGCAGGCCTTGAACTTTCCCGGAACGCGAAGGGTTTTCCCATTCTCGTCGCGAATAACCTTTCCGTTATTATCTTTTTTGTGACGCCCCTTCTCACGAATGGTAAAAGCAATTTCTTTGGCGATTCGGACATCTCTTGTATTCAAATTTATGTTATAGGCGATTAGAAACTCCCTGGCACCAATAGCAGTAGCTCCAGCTTTTGGATTAAATTTAGCAGGTCCAAAATCAGGTTTCCAATCAGGATCCTTCAACTTTTCCGGCAGGCCTTCGTATTCTCCTGCCCTTACATTGGCAAGGTCCTTTCTCTCAGACTTTGAGGCAGCTTCTTCGTATAGATAAACCGGGATCCCAAGTTCCTCTCCTACTCGCTTTCCCAGCTTTCTGGCAAGTTCAGCGCAGTCTTCCATGGTAACACCAGATACAGGTACCAGAGGACAAACATCTGTAGCGCCCATTCTGGGATGAGCACCTTTATGCTTCGACATATCAATAACTTCTGAAGCCTTCTTAATTGCTTTGAAAGCAGCTTCTACTACTGCTTCTGGACTTCCTATAAATGTTACAACAGTTCTGTTCGTATCTTTGCCAGGATCAACATCCAATAATTTTACGCCTTCGGTACCACTGATCTCGTTTGTGATCTGATCGATTTTGACCATGTCCTGACCTTCACTGAAGTTGGGAACACACTCAACCAATTTCATCACAGAAAACACTCCTTCCTGAATAGTATACTCCTTAGAGAAAATTTTGATTGCAGTTGGGAAAAAATGGAAGAGTAAATAACATATAAAAAGTTCAGTTACAACTTTTGCTTCCTAAAAACAGTGAGGCCGATCTAATTTACGGCCTCGAAATAGTAAACTACTGCCTTAGAATATAAAAATAAATTCAAAATGTCAAGCCTTTTCTTTTCTATTTAAAAAAAGGCATTGTTGCAAATTTGGGTGGTACAAAAATAAATGTTGACTATGATTGTAAAAAATTGTAAAATTAAAATAAGACCTACTTGCAGAACAGAAGGAGTAAAAAAACAATGGAAAAACAAACAACAGACCCAGACTATCAAAATGATAACCTACCAGAAATTGTCTCTTTTTCTAATGTAACGCATCAGGATAAAAAGCTTTTGAAAAAATTTGTAGATTTTCATTGGGAACACTACCACTCCAATCCCCAGTACATACCACTTTTAGATTACGAATACATCGGTTTTAAATTACTTGGAATGACAGGTTTTTTTGAACCAACCAATCTCTTCTTCAAACACGGAGAGATGAAATTCTTCTTAGCTTTCAGAGGAAATAAAGTTGTTGGCAGGTGCAACGCATTTGTAAATTATAATCATAACAAACACTGGAATGATAAAGTCGGCTTCTTTGGTCAATTTGAAACAATAGACGATTACAATGTAGCCGGAGCACTTTTAAATGCTGCAGAGTCGTGGGTAAAATCCAGAGGAATGAATACAATTCGGGGCCCACAAAACTTACCAGTTAACGAAGCCACACCGGGCTTGATAACTGCCGGGTTTAACTCCCGTCCTGTTATGTACTATCATTATAACAAACCCTATTATGAAAAATTAATATATGGTGCGGGATTTAAACCTGTGAAACGCGTTTTATCGTGGGAAGTATCTGTGATGAATCCCATGGAAGAAAAACTTCTCAGAGTTGCAAAAAAGGTTATTGACCGGTACAATGTTACAATTGAAACATGGGGAGAACGTCCTATAGAAGAACGAAAAAACGAGATGTTCGAAATCTACAACGATGCGTGGAGTGATAATTTCGGCTTTGTACCTTTTACAAGGGAAGAATTCTATTCGATTGTTGAAGACATGCAGTTGATTATGGACAAGGGCTTGTTTGTCTTTGTGTATGTAAGAGGAGAACCTGCAGCATTTTTTGGAGGAGTACCAAACATAACTGAAAAGATGAAACCTCTTCGAGGCTGCCACCGATGTGAATTACTCCGTGCCGCAAAAATGCTTTTGACAAAAAACAGCGTCAAAGGATTTCGTCTCGGCTATCTTGGAGTTAAGAAAAAATTCCGCCGCCTCGGACTGGACGGTGTAATGCTCTGGAAGCAAAAAATCTATTCTCAGGAAAAAGGATACGATTATTGTGACATGGGATGGGTCCTGGAAGATAATGTAATGGTAATACGAATTGCAGAAATGATGGGGGCAACGCCATCTAAAACATACACTATTTTTCAGAAACCTATAGATTAAAGAGAAAGGGGGTGCCGAAGATGGCAAAATTCAGTATTAGAGTCGATGAACTTAAGAACCGTATATACCTGCGCTTGGAGGGGTTTCAAACTTTGGAAGAAGCGCTGAAGTTCAAAGAGGAGTATAAGAAAGCAGTAGCAAAGTGTCGCCCAAGGTTCACCGTGCTAACATACGCAGCGAACTACAAACCTGGTACACCAGAAGTCCAGAAAGTTCATGCCGAGGC
>CAZPNF010000097.1:0-7070 GCA_964587715.1 uncultured bacterium
TGCCATGGCCTGACTTCAAACTATCACGAATTTGAGTACGTGGGTGTGCCGGAATACCTAAATCGTTTCGATATGATCGCGGTCATGGTTGATGCGGGTAATTCATGGTACGTCAATTGGGCAAAGTCCGAAGGTAACCAGCATAATAATTTCGCAGATTACATATGTAAAGATGTAATCAACTATGTAGACAAACATTATCGTACTATCGCCAACAGGAAAGGCAGAGCTATAAGCGGTATCTCAATGGGTGGCTTTGGTGCTATTTCACTGGATCTCACGCATCCAGAACTTTTTTGTTCAATAGCTAGCCACAGCGGTGCGCTTGGATGGGCCGCAAGTCAAAGAGAGCGCATGGAAAAGGGTGAAAAACCATGGGTAATCTGGGGAAAAGTCCTTAAAGATACTTTGACACGCTACCGCGATATAAATATTCCAGGCTATTCGACTTTTGCTGAGAGAACACCGAAAGGTCAACCATTTCTCAAACCTGAAAATGCCGATGCGGTAGATCCCTTCAAACTGGTGTTGCAAATACCCAAAGACAAATTGCCCCATATCTACCTGGATTGTGGTAGTGAAGATCCCTTAGTAACATCAGCCCACAAATTTATGCAATTGCTCCTGAAAAACAATATTCCTTTTGTATATGGCCAGTCAGAAGGGATTCATGAAGAGGATTACTGGGGGCGTGAGTTGTCTATATCAATGTCAGTACAGTACGCCGTAATGCTGCGGAATATATGGGACTATGAGTTTCCGCGTTACGACGCCTGGGCTAAATAAGAAGCTAATGATGTACCGTAAATTACAACGATCTAAATTAAGGAGGAACGAAAGATGAAAATCAAAACTATTCTCATTTATCTTTCTGTAATGGTTATAGGGCTCATAACTCTGCAGTGTTCCCATAAAAGATCTTTGCATTCTGTTGCAACAGATGCTCTGCAGCCTGCGGAGCCAGGTGAAGTCACACTGAAAGGTTTTCTTGGGCATCGAATGGATCTCAATCGTGAAGCTCGTCTGAGAAAATATGTTAAAGAAGATGTTCTCTTAGAAGATTTTAGACATCGCCCAAGTAAGGCAGCTTGGAATGGAGAATATGTAGGTAAGTGGATTTGTGCAGCAACTCTCGCCTGGCAAAACGCTCCTAACGATAAAGAATTAAAGAAGAAATTGGACAGCGTAGTGGCAGGCCTGATAAAAACGCAAGAACCCGATGGATACTTGGGAACTTATTTGAAGAAGGACCGCTGGTCTATGGGCGAAGGTGCAGACCGCTGGTTAAGGGTAGGCTGGGATGTTTGGAACAACAAGTATTGTCTCCAAGGACTGTTAACTTACTATATCGCCACGCATAACAAAAAAGCCCTAAACGCTGCTGAGAAAATAAATAATCTTTTGATAGCTACCTTTGGAGACGGGAAACGAGATATTTTAAAATCTGGGACACATACAGGAATGGCCGCAACTTCTATATTGGAATCCAGCGCTCTGCTTTACGAAATCACCGGGAAAAAGAAATATTTAGATTTTTGCCAATATGTTCTAAAGCGTGCAGATGCAGGACCTAAAATACTCACCAACATAGAAAAATACGGAACAGTCCAAAAGGTAGGCAATAAAAAAGCTTATGAGATGTTAGCCAACTACAATGGATGCTGTGAACTTTATCGTGCTACTGGTGAGAAACGCTTACTCAATATACCTGTTAAGGTATGGCAAAATATCGTTGATGAACTTATGTTTGTAACCGGTGCTCCTGATGCACACGAGTTCTTCAGCGCTCCAAACTCTCTTATAACTACTGGTCTTTGTACTGAAACCTGCGTCCAGGTATATTGGTTGAGATTAAACTTACAATTACTAAGACTGACAGGCGACGCTCGTTTTGCCGATACCTTGCATCGTCTTATCTATAACCATATGCTGGCAGCTCAAAATCCCAATGGCTTGGACTGGTGTTACTTCACAACGATGGAAGGACAAAAAGGATACAGAAGAGATATATGCTGCTGTAGTGCAAATGGTCCAAGAGCTATTGCTCTTATCCCAACTTTTGCGTATATGACTAGAGATAAAACCATCTCTGTTAATTTGTATGAAACTGGTTCTTTCAAAACTGAATTGAACCGGATACCTATTACTGTAACCCAAAAGACAACTTATCCCTGGGATGGAACAATAAATCTAACCATTAATTCGAGTACAGAAACGGAATTTACACTGAAACTGCTCATACCATTCTTTTTTACTTCTGGCTCAGTAAAAGTTAATGGTGAACTTATCAATTTGCCAATGAAGGCCGGTACCTATTTTTCTATCAAGAGAAAATGGTCACCAGGAGACAAGGTTGTTCTTAAAATGGCAATGCCGGTTCGAGTTTTACGAAAGAAGGGCCGAATAGCTCTGTCTCGTGGGCCACAATTCCTGGCATGGGATTCTGAATTCGATAAGTGGGAAAATGAACCCTCTGCCCTACCTGCTGTGGGGAAGAAAGATACTATTCCTTACCAGCTAATAGTCCCTGACAAACCAACATGGTCGGGAGCACGTTTGGTTCGCGTTCCTGCAGTTACTCAACATGGTAGATTCCTTCGACAGAAAACAACTACAATGACTCTTGTCCCTTACAGCGAGGCCGGTGCAGGAGGGTGGGTTATGTCTGTTTGGCTCGGGGGAAAACAAAAAACTTCAAATCTCTCTCGGACAAGTCGCTTCCATAAAAAATTAGTATTTGAGGAAGATTTTAATCCCCAAAAGGCACATTGGAAAATTGTTAGGGGAAATTGGACTCTAAAAAATAATGCATATTGGCAAACTCAGGTGTGTGGAGCATGGTCAGGTGATATAGGAAACTATATATCATACTTCATCCCACCAAAAATTGGTAATAATTTCATCCTGAGTATGGAACTTACGCCTCATGAATTCTGTCCTAACAATCCTAATCAATATGGTATAGGTTTAGTTGCTCGTTATCCAGAAAAATTGACTTTAACGCTGACTAATGCATTTAGCAAAACCTTCGGTCGCCTTCAGGTGGGCTGGGGAGCCTGTGTCCCATACCCTATCAAGATTGGGAGAACTTATCTAATAAAAATGCTCGTTGCCGGGGAAACAGTCATGGGTAAAGTTTGGGCTAAAGGAGAACCTGAACCGGATAAGTGGATGGCAACAGATAAATATGAAACTAAGCTAAACGGAAAGGGAGTGGGCATATATTGTTTTAATACAAAAGGAGAATTTAAAAATCTCAAGATTTATAAGATCAGTCGTTAAGACACGGCACAGCTTCAATGAAAATAGTAATTTTTTAGGAATCAAAAATGTAAGAGAATAAGGAGAGAATTCAATGCGCCTAAAAACAGAAATAAAGAAAAGTAAGCTGTTGTTGATAAGCCTGATATTCTTACTGCTGACTTGCAGCTCCGGGATACAGGGTTTGAAAGAACCAAGTTCGAACAAGACGATGCTCATTGTTGGTAGAGTCATCGTCGAGGACAAAAGTTATAGTGATAGGCATGGGCTCTATAAAAGTGGAATCGATGTCGCTGTGGTAGGAAAAACTAAGTCTGGCAAAGATATAGGTTCATGGACAACTACCGATGAAAACGGGTACTTTTGCATATCCAATGTACCAATGGGAGAATATGCACTTAAGGGTGCCCGTTTATCAATTGGCAGAGGCGATTTAGTAATTATAGAAAATCGCCTGAGTTCGCCCTCTGATCCTTATTTGTTAACCTACAACACGGAATTGATTTTTAATGGGAACTATTTCCAGTTCGCTCCTGTTGGCCGCATCCAGAGTTTGCAACATACTATCTTCACACTGGATTACTCCAATCACTCTGTAAAGCAAGTACGATATCTTACAACTAATAAGCTTGTAGATATCAAACTTTACAACGGTGAGGTTCTGAATGCTGGCCCTGTAGAAGAATATTTCATACAAAAATACCCTGAGTCTGCATGGCGACAAGCATTGGAAAAGAGTGCAAAGATTGTGAGATTGAGAAGATAATATGAATGACCAGTTGAAGGAGTATTGAAGATTGTTTGCAAAAAACAAGTTGAGGGTTTGGAATCAGGCGGTAACTATACATCTGTTATTCTCTATCTTGGTTTTAGGGTTAGCATATGCAAGTGAGCCAAGAGCTGGTAACAGTTCAATCAGTTACGCATTTGAAGCTGGTGATTCAGATGCAGAAGAAACAAAGATTCATTGGACATGGAACTTCCAGCTTATGGTTACCGATTTTATCAGGTGCTTCGGGCAAAGAGATTACCTTGAGACAGTCTCAAATGACTGAAGACGAGGATATTTGATGTCAATACTTAAGGAATGGACGAAAACCAAGGGGAAATGCGGAGATGAAATGTGAGCAAAAGCACTGTCACACGTAGAAATTTTCTGAAAGCATCAGGCTACGGAGTTCTTGGGGAATTGGTGGCTCTGAAGTTTCCGAGGGCGGCAATACGACAGGCGTCACAGGCGTCATTGCCGAACCAGAGTCGGGCGGCCCTTGTAAGTGGGGACTCACGAGCCGACAACATTTTTAGATCGCTGAAACTGATCGAGGAAGATATCAGAAAAGGGCTGGCAAAGAAGAAAACAGTTGTGATCAAACCGAACATGGTAGGAACCAACAGGCAGCTGTGTGCGACGCACGTGGATTGCCTGGAGGCGACATTAGAGTTTCTCAAGCCATTGGTGAAAGACGAAATCATCATCGCCGAATCCCCAGCAGCGACGCCGGCAACAGAGGGGTACGAGAATTATGGCTACTATCGTTTGAAGAGGAAGTACAAGGTTAGGTTTCTCGATCTGGACCAGGAGCCTGTCACAATCAGGTACGTGGCCAACGAACGTTTTTACGCGCAGCCTGTGCGCTTCTCAAAGCTATTGGTGGACCCGGATGTGTATATCATTTCGTCGGCGATTCTGAAGACTCACGACCGGGCGATAGCGACTCTATCGCTCAAGAACATTGTTTTTGGAGCAGCGATAAAGGAGGGCGGATTCGGGCGAGGGGCAGCGGGCCGCGGAAAAAAGAGCGACAAGCCGATCATCCACGGCGGACGAGCGAACGAGGGGATCCACTATAATCTTTTCATGCTGGCGGAGAAGCTGCATCCCCATTTGGCCGTGATTGACGGATTTAAGGGGATGGAGGGCAACGGACCTTTGCGCGGAACCCCGGTGAACCACAAGGTAGCCATTGCGAGCACAGACTGGTTGACAGCAGATAGGATAGGTGTGGAACTGATGGGGGTTGATATCAGGAAAGTAGGATACCTGTGGTTCAGCACGCTTGCAAACAGAGACCGAGGAGATTTAAGTAAGATAGAGATTTTGGGAGAGAGAGTTGAGAACTACGTTCGGGAATACCGTTTACACGACAACGTAGAACGACAGTACAAGTGGATGGAGGGGCTTAATGCCACTTCCAAAAGAGGTAGGACATGAGGATAACAAAATGGTCAGTGCTGTTTTTTATTTTAGCCGTGTTTATTTTCGGCTTTAACCAAACAGGAGCGAAAGTACCTAATCAATCTGCTTTTTATGTGGCATCTACTGGAAGTGACGATAATCCCGGCACGAAGAAGCTGCCGTGGAAAACGCTCAAGCCGGTGAATGATCATATTTTCTCACCCGGTGATACCGTGTATTTTGCCCGCGGGTCCAGCTTTAGGGGTGGGTTTATCATCAGCAGTTCAGGTGAACCGGGTAAACCCATTACATTCACAGATTATGGAACAGCAGCGGCGGAACCGAGGTTCGCCAACTCAGATTTCAGCACCCTCAATGGCAACGTGATCCAGATCAGAGGCAGCTACATCGTCATTGACGGCCTGTACTTTCACGATTGCGCAACGCCTCCCACTGGTTTTGGTGTCCAGTCGTTTTTTTCAGCTTTCCGACGGCGTGGAGGAGGTATCCTCCAGACCCTCGGCGCGGTGTTCATTGCTGAGGGAGCCGATCACAACATAGTGCGACACTGCGAAATGACAAGGACACCCATCGGCATCAAAGTCTACGGTCAACACAACCTAATCACGCGTAACTACATTCATGATAGCAATATGCTCGTTGCTCCCAATTGGGCTCCTGTAGGCATCGCGGTGTGCACTTCGAACAACGAGGTCTCCTACAATCGCATAGTAAACCTCCACGCCTCGAGTAATGGGTACAGGAATGATGGTGGTTCAATCGAACTCGACGATCGCCGTTACCCGAAAGACAATGTCTCCATACATCATAACTATTCATTAAACAATGAACGTTTTCTGGAACTTGTTAAAGGTTCAGTTTCCTGCAAGAATCTGGTGGTGTCGTATAACATCAGTGATGATCGCCAAGCGTTTGTCCGTCTCTCTTCTACGGGGTTATTGAATTGCAAGTTGGAGAACAACACCGTCATTTTCGTTCGCACCAAGAACAGCATTGGTACACACCCCGCTCCAATAGATTTTAGTTGGCTTGGTGAGGGAAACCCATCGATCCTTTCATACCGCAACAATATTTTTTATTTGGGAGCCAATTATCAGGTCTCGCCCCAAGCTGATTTCCCCCATGATCACAACTTGTACTACCGGACTGACGAGGTTACAAGTGCATCGGTGATCCTCGGAAGTAATGCCTCTCTGGGAAGGGGTGACAAAATCGGCAATCCAAAGTTCGTCGATTTTCAAAGAGAGTACGCCCTTAATCCCGGCAACTTTAATGACCTGCGTTTGAGATGTAACAGCCCTGCCGTTGATGCAGGCGCTAATCTTGGTTACACGAAAGATCACGATGACAATCCAGTGCCCACTGGCTCAGCGCCTGATATTGGCGCATATGAACAAGGGGCTTTGATGATTGCCGAGAAGAGACCGAAGTGGCTGATGGTGGCTTCGCAGCCTGAGAATTGGAAAGAACCAAAATCAAAAAATCCCGCGGAAAAAGTTGTCAAAGGCGGAACGTTCTATGTCGACAGTGTCCATGGTTCAGACAGTAACCCCGGCATGAATGCCTCGCCATGGAAGACACTCAAGCCGGTGAATGATCACATCTTCGCCGC
>CAZPNF010000098.1:0-6977 GCA_964587715.1 uncultured bacterium
TTATTTCCTGTTGTATTTTTTAGCCAAAAATATGAGTTTGCATCTGTAAAATGGTCAGCAACCAAAAAACTATTTAAATTTTGCATTCATTTTGATTTTTCCTTTTTGATTTTTACATTTGTCACCTGCTACTTATTTGATTGCCTTAGGAAAAGAAAAGTACGCATTAATCGGATGAGCCTTTTTTCTCCTGCAGCATTTCTACTACTTCTTCCATCTTCATACCGCGGCTTCCTTTTACTAAAATACCATCATCCTCTTTTATAATTTGCTGTAGTCTTGCACCAAGTTCTGTTTTCGAATCAAAGTGTTCCACTACATCCACACCAAGTTCCTTCGCTCTTTTTGAGGCTGCTTCCATCTCAGCTCCATAACTGAAAAATATATCTATCCCCAGTTCTGCTATTAATTCACCTATTTTTTTGTGTTCTGTTTCACTGCTCTTCCCCAGTTCAAGCATATCACCCAACACAACGATTTTCCGTCTTATTTTTTTCATATCGGAGAGAGCGGACAAAGCATGTTGTACTGAAACAGGGTTTGCATTGTACGTATCGTTTATTATTGTAGTTCCTGAAAGCTCAATTACCTCCATCCTCTTTTTCATGGGACGATAACTTTCCAGGGACTTTTGAATGGCCTCCCACGAGATTCCAAAACTTCTGCCCACAGCAGCAGCAGCCAGGCCATTGATGAGATTGTACCGTCCCGGGATAAATATTTTTATTTTTTTCTCTCCGACTTTCATACTTGGAAATCCCGACTCATCTGCACCGAGATCGTATGCTCTAATATCACATCTATTGGAAAAGCCGTAGGTTACCGTGTCTCTAACAAGATCTCTTAAATGGAAAAGATACTGATCGTCGCCGTTTAAAAAAGCTTTGCCATTATTGCCCAGAAATTGTAAAAGTTCAGACTTGGCTCTTGCAACACCTTCTTCACTGCCAAAGAATTCTAAATGCCCTTTCCCAATGTTTGTAATGAGACCGTGAGTAGGACGAGCTATTTCACAAAGGCGATATATCTCCCCAAAATGGTTTGCTCCCATCTCAACAACAGCATACTCGTCATCTCTACTCCAACTGCAAACACTCAGAGCTACTCCTATGTGATTATTCAGATTGCCAGGCGATTTCACTACTCTGTAGCGGGTTGACAAAACAGCAGCTATCATCTCTTTGGTTGTTGTTTTCCCGTTAGTTCCAGTCACACTTATAATAGGAACATTAAACTTTCTTCTATAATAAGAAGCAACATCCTGAAGCGCCCTCAGTGGATCTGCAACTTTTAAAAGAATTTTTCCATTCCCATATTCATTCAAAGAAACCTTCTTTTCATCCACAACAGCTCCAGCGGCACCCTTCTCAAAAACCTCTCCAAGGAAACTGT
Organism: uncultured bacterium; assembly: GCA_964587715.1. Taxonomy (GTDB): domain Bacteria; phylum Zhuqueibacterota; class QNDG01; order QNDG01; family DSAB01; genus CAYYPT01. The sequence goes on from CAZPNF010000098.1 coordinate 1,393, forward strand.
GCCCATCGTACCGGTCTCCACTAAGAGCAAAAAAGACCATGCCTTTTTTCAGAGTTCTCGAGTCAATGGAAACTCTCTTTATTCTGGTCGAACCATCACAGAACAATTGAGCACCCAGAACCTCTGCGATTTCTCCCAGAGTGAGATCCACATCATACCTCTTTTTTTAGGTTCTTCGCGAAAATGCGTACTTTATAGTTCATTCATAACAACATCATAAATCAATAAGTAATTCAAACTGAAAAAATTAAAAATCAAAATCACAATTTAAAATGCAAAAATACTCTGCTCGAACATTGGTTGAAAAAATATTCTTCTACTTCCTTTGTATTTTTTGGCCAAAAAACTATTTAAATTTTGCATTCATTTTGATTTTTTCTTTTTGATCTTTACATTTGTCACCTGCTACTTATTTAATTGCCTTAGGAAAAGAAAAGTACGCATTAATCGGATGAACCATTTTACTTGAGGTATTCTTCTACTATAACACAGTCGTCAAACGGAATACGTTTCCCTCCTATTTCCTGATATGTTTCGTGTCCCTTCCCTGCTATTAGAACTGTATCGCCATTTTGAGCTTCATCAAGAGCAGCTTTTATTGCTTCCTTTCGGTCCACAATCGTAATTACTTTATCGGTAGAATCAATTCCTTCTATAATATCTGAGAGGATGACCTCGGGATTTTCACGTCTTGGATTGTCTGAAGTAACAAAAACAACATCTGCAAGAGAATATGCAATCCTTCCCATTTCAGGGCGTTTTCCTCTATCTCTTTCTCCACCGCAGCCAAACACCACAATCAATCTTTTCTCAGTAAATTCTCTTGCGGCATTCAAAACATTTTCAAGAGCATCAGGCGTGTGAGCATAATCCACAATCACACGGAATCCTTTTCCAGAATCAATCATTTCCATCCTGCCTTTTACGTTAGAAGCCTTCCTGATGCCTTCCTGAACGATACTCCTATTAAACCCAAGCTCGAACCCGACAATTGCCGCTGCTGCTGTATTCATTACATTAAAATTTCCTAAAAGATAAGTAGAAATAGGAATTTTTTTGTTTCCACTAACAATAGAGAATTTTGTTTCCTTCTTCCTTTTTTCTATCTCAGTTATCCGATAATCCAGATTCTCACTATCCATTCCGTAAGTAACGGCTTTTTCTCCTGCTGATTGTATCATCAGCTCGCTCATCGGATCATCGCCATTTATTACTCCCACTCCATTTGAAGAAAGCATTGTAAAAAGTTTTGCCTTGGTCTCCCCGTAACTGCGAAAAGAATCGTGAAAATCTAAATGGTCCCTCGAAAGATTGGTAAAAACTCCAGCACGAAATTTCATTCCCAGCACTCTGTGCAGAGCAAGAGCATGAGAAGAAACCTCCATGACCACTGCTTTTACTCCGTCATCTTTCATCTGTTTCAACATGCGGTGGATCTCTACAGAATCAGGAGTTGTACGGTTTGCTGATACTTCATGCCCTTTCCATTTATAAATAACCGTTCCTATCAAGCCCGTCTCTATGCCGGCAGATGCAAGAATCGATTCAACAAGAAAAGCTACAGTGGTTTTTCCATTGGTACCTGTAATTCCTACTACAAGAAGCTCATTGGAAAGGTCACCGTAAAACCTATTTGCTAAAAATGCAAGCGCCTTTCGGCTATTCTCAACTTTAACGATTGGAATCTTGTTTACATTAACATCTCTTTCTACCACCAGAGCAGCCGCCCCCCTTTTTACAGCTTCCTCCACAAAATTGTGCCCGTCAGACTCGTAACCGGGAACAGCTACAAAAAGATTCCCGGCTTCAATCTTTCGGGAATCTGACGCAATCCCGGTAATTCGAATGTCTCCTTCTTCCAAAGAAAAAGGGAGAATATCCTGGCACAATGTGGAGAGAGTCATCATTCTACTAACCACCCTCCCTCTTCTCCTGGCAAATTAATTGACAAGCCATTCCTTTCTCAACTTTACTGCCGGGTTTCGGTTTTTGCTCCACTACGATACCACTTCCTTCGACACTTATTTCTATTCCTCGACCTGATAACCTTTGCAATGCCTCCCTAACACTTAATCCTACAACTCTGGGAACAACATGCTTAGAATCGATTATATTTTCTTTTTTATGAAAACTGGAAAAAACAAATTTCTTCTCAGGATTTTTCTTTTGTTTCTCCTGTGGAGACCACGGTGCCGTCGGAAGTCCCACGATTCTTCCAACTATGCGTCCAAAAACAGGTGCTACTGATCTTGCTCCCCAGTACGCACCTTTCGGCTCATCAAGCACAACTACCAGAACAAACGCTGGCACATCAACCGGCCAGAACCCCACAAAAGAACTCACATAGGCTCCTGGAACATACCCTTTAAAACCAGGGACTGATTTCTGGGCCGTCCCTGTTTTCCCTGCTATCCTTATCCCTTCCACTTTTGCTTCTGTTCCACTTCCACGCTCAACAAGATTTTCTAAAATAGTTTTCATTTTATCTGCAGTGTTTTGGGATATTACCCTTCGTAGAACTTCTTCTGGAAAGGTTTTCAGCTCTCTTCCCCCCCCATCTAAAACTGTCCGAAAAATGCGAGGTTTCAATAATTCGCCTCCATTAGCAATGGCAGAAACCATGCATGCCATCTGCAGAGCTGTTACAGAAATACCCTGACCAAAAGAAATCGTTGCAGTAGAAAAATCAGACCACTGATAAGCAGGTCTAAGAATACCCAGTACTTCACCAGGAAGTCCGATGCCAGTCCTATTCCCGAATCCAAAATCCTGAGCATATTTGTATAATACCTTTTTACCGAGTTTCCTTCCCACCTTTGCCATACCAATGTTAGAAGAGTACTCCAGAATCTGGCTGAGAGTCAACCAGGCATATCCCTTATTGTGATCGTGAATAGTATATCCTGCAAGGTGATAGGCCCCATTTTCACAGTGTACCAGAGAATTAGGTCTGAAAAAACCTTCTTGGAGTGCTGCAGAAGCTATCACAATCTTAAAGGTAGATCCTGGCTCGAAATCAACCTGTACAGCCTGATTCTGCATAAGTTTCTCAAAATACTCATTCTTATCCTTAATCCTATCTCCCAACACTGAAGCCATTGCAAGAACTTCACCTGTAAAGGGATCAATAAGAACCGCGCTCCCTCCTCTGGCCCTATGCTCTATTACGCCTCTTCTTAATTCTTCTTCAACAATTGTCTGGTAAACATGATCAATTGTGAGGACAACGTGCTCTCCGTTAATGGGTTTTTCAACGGGATAGTCAACACACGAAAACTTTCTGTTCAATCCATCCTTCTGCAAAACAGCCCATCCATCTTCACCACGGAGGATTCTATCCATTGCCTGCTCTACTCCTCCCACACCACGACTCTGTCTGTTGACAATTCCAATAACCTGAAGAGCTAACGTACCGCAGGGATGAACTCGTTTCCGACCCTCGACAAAGATTAAACCCTGGATTTTTGATTCCATAAGAGATTTTTTTTGTTTCTCTGTAATCTCCTGTTTTATCCTAACAAAGGATTTTTTTTCTTTCTTCTCCACAAGCTCTTCGTAAGTTTTCCTATCTCCCCCCAGAATTCTGGCCAGCGCTGAAAAAGTCGTGTGATCACTTTCCACCTGTGTAGGGTCAATCGCCAATGAAGAAACGGGTAAATCCATAGCAAGAATATTCATGTCCCTATCATAAATAATGCCTCTTTTGGCAATAAGTGTGACTCTCCTCTGATACTGGCCTGGGGCAAGGCTTTTCCATGGTTCTCGCTTCCACACTTGATAGGTAAAGAGGCGAAAAAGCACAACTAAAATGAGGGAAGAAAAAAGCAGACCCACTATGTATAATCTCTTCCGCTCGGTTTTACCAGGATTCCCTCGTTGTCTTCTAAAAAATCCCATTTCCCTTTCCTGTTATTTTTCGGCTTACTTTTCCCTGCCTGACCTTTTTAGTGAAGCAAAACCAGCGTATCGAAGTTTATACTTACTATTGTTGGGAAACTCGATTCCTTTCATATCTACCTGTAATTCTGCTACTCTCGAAGGTGAAAGAGAAACCATTCCCTGTTCTTGTGCCAATTCAACAATCCTCTTGTAGCTTCTCATCGCATCAACCTGACTCCTGAGATTGTCTGCTTCGAGCTGAAGAGTGCGTTCCTTCTTTTTTAATCTGTCGTTTTGTTGAAGTGCAAAATTAATTTGGACCTTACCCCAGAGATAAAATACAAATACAATAAATCCCACCAACCCAAAAAGCACCATCTTACCCTTATATGGAGAAGGTCTCCTGTTTTTAGTTTTAGAAGAAAAATGATCTTTTTTTCTGCCCACTGCATCTACCCTCACAAGTCAGTGCTTTAGATTAATTCACCGCAGAGACGGAAAGAACACAAAGATTAACAAAAACTATACTGAAAGAAAAATAAGCTCTCTCTGCGGTTTATTAAACAGATTAACTAAATCTTTTCTGCAGCCCTGAGCTTGGCACTCTTAGCTCTGGGGTTTCTATTTATCTCTTTCTCTGTAGGACGAACAACCCGACGGGTCAATACTCTAAAAGAAAAAAGCGAATTTGGAATCCCAATCTCTTTTTTAGAGAAAGAGGGTTCTTCTCCCCTGAAAAATCGCTTAACCATCCTGTCTGTTAAAGACTCATAACTCAGTACTACAATTCTTCCTTCTGATTTTAAGAAAGGAAATATTCGTTCCAGTCCTATTCTTAACTGTTCCAACTCATTGTTAACTTCAACTCGTAATGCCTGCCATACACGGGAAAGTGTCTTAATCTGCCAGCGATGAGGTGTGACCTGTCGCACCATATCTGATAGCTCTTTTGTTCTTTCAATTGGTTTTTTCTTTCGTTTTTTTATGATCTCGCGTGCTATTTTACGCGCATACCGTTCCTCTCCATACCTGAAGAAAATATCTGCCAATTGCTGCTCAGGATAATTATTCACGATGTCTCTGGCAGTTCTCCCTGTTGAACGATCCATTCGCATGTCTAAAGGAGCGTCGGACAAATAGCTGAATCCTCTTTCAGGCATATCAATCTGATAAGAAGAGACTCCCAGATCCAACAGCAAACCATCAATTTGTTCTATTCCCACATCAGTCAGCAAATGATCTATTTCTGCCAGTTCACCATGGAGAATCTGTACCTGTTTAGTGTAGAGAGAAAAACGGCTCTGACAATATGCAACTGCATCCTCATCCCGATCTATTCCAATGAGCTTTCCATCTTTATCCAGACGTTTTAAAATTGCTTCACTGTGCCCACCTCCCCCCACTGTACCGTCTATGTATATTCCCGATGGAGTTGTAATGAGAAATTGTAAAACTGTATCAACAAGAACAGGTGTATGAAAACACCCTAAATTTGATCTTCGCTTACTATGAATTTTTACACTCGAGCAAACCACTTTAGCCGCTCTGCTCTGAAGAATTACCCTCACCAATATATCGCTTGAAATGCTCAGGATTCCACAACTCAATAATATCAACAGCTCCTACAATCTTAACCTCTCCATTAATTTCTGCCTCTTCAAGAAGCTTTTTCGGAACAATAATCCTTCCCTGTTTATCCCATCGGC
>CAZPNF010000099.1:0-4888 GCA_964587715.1 uncultured bacterium
ATCCTGCCACACGGGGTGGTGATTCCCCGGATGGACGCAAGGTTAGAGGGACATTGCACTGGGTTTCAGACACTCATTCACTGAAAGCTGAAGTGCGCTTGTACAATCATCTTTTTACAGTACCATATCCCGGCGAGGAGAAGAATGGTCCTGATTGGAAAAGCTATTTGAATCCAAACTTGCTGGAAGTACTGACATCCTCTAGAATTGAACCCGGTTTAGCAGATGCTAAACCAGGTGAGATATACCAATTTGAAAGGCAGGGTTATTTTTGTGTAGCTCCTGATTCTTCTTCTGATAAATTAGTATTCAATAGGACGGTGAGCTTGCGTGATACCTGGGCAAAGATAGAAAGGACGCAGAAGAAGGGATAGTGAATTTAATTTCAATAGAGTTGTGAATCTGGATAAAAAGCAAACCATGCAAAAGAAAATTCAACAGAGTATGGAATCGGTTTTAAGTTTTTCCCCTTGAATTTTCCTTCAAAGCATATGCCTGTAATAGTCCATTTTGATTTAGTTTTATTGTCAACAAAATAGCTGCCATCTTTTTCAAACTTTAATTTCTTTCCACCCAGAACCGGAGAAAAGACAGTTGCTGTTCCAACATCTTTTGACTTCTTGATTAGTTTTTCGTCTACAGCGGATACCTGTCCTTTATTAAAAAAGATTACTATATCTTTTCCTGCAACTCTATCGTAAATTATTCCTTTTTCTTTCAATTTTGAAAAGGGATATGCTTTTTTAGCCGACCCAAAATCTAGTCCTACTAGCCTTTCCATAGCGGGCAGCCTGGAGTCAACTTTATCAAAGAACGGTGGCAATATGAAAAGTTGGGCATTTTGAAACTCCGATCTTTCAATTTACTACACCGTTTATTTATGTTTAATTCGCTCATATTTACTACTTACTGCCCAATTTTTTATATTGCGTGTTATGGGCTGATATTCTTTCATTTCGTCTTTATATTTCTCTTATTTCTCCGTCTTTTAATTCTACAATTGGTTCTTTAAAAATGTCTTTATACTTATCTCCTTCAAATGTATGAATTGGAACAATATTTTTAGGTTTAATTGCTTCAACCATTTTTCTCAATGTCTTGGTGTCAGCGTGTCCACTTGTATGAATTTTATGAATTGTAAACTTTCTTTTTGTCAAATAGTCAATGAAATGTTTCGTATTGAACTTTTTTAAATATCCTTCCCACATTGAATAAATCAAATTACCGCCATCAATTTTGCTTATATTTTCTAAATCCTTTTGCATTGACGGTCTAACAATCATTACAATTTTTTCTGATTGATTACTGATTTCTTCTTTTGTGATTTTATATTTCTTGAATTGATACAAGACTTCTTCATTACCTTCATTTTTCAATCTGCGACTTGTGTAAAAAGGGAACATTACTTTTAAATTATCAAAATCTTCTGATGGATAAGGAATGCCAGCAAACTTTGATAATTCTTTCAAAACTTTGGCAACGTAAACATCAACAACAAATATTTTCCCAGTCCTTTTGCAAGCCTTGTAAATTGAAGTTAATCTATCAATGTTTTGACCGGAAGTATAAATCAAGTTTATTTTTCCTTGCTGTTTGAATACTTCTGCTAATTCATCTTCAATTTCAGGTTCTGTTTTAAAGGGTTTACTTTTTCTACTAATTGTCGTGCCCTCAAGAAGTAAATAATCAACATTATGTGGTGCATTATGTGTAAACCAATAAAAAACTTTTGCTTTTCTGCCGTGACTGCGGAAATCACCCGAATAAAACAAACTTTTTCCATTTGCTTCTACTAAAAACGAATAAGCGTCAAATGCTGAATGGTCTGCCCAATATGGTGTGATTGAAATATCTCCTATTCTAAAAGTATTTTCTTTTTCAAAATAGTTTGTATTTTTCAGATGTATTTCTTGCGGTGTAAATAAATTATTGAGCTCAATTATTTTATGAGTTGCTTCGCCTAAATAATATTGCACATCTTCATTTATGAAATTTGCTAATCCATAATGGTCTTGATGTGGATGAGAAATAATTACACCATCTATTAAATTTTTTGAATTATCATAAAGTCCTTCGATATTTGGCAGAACACCTTTATCAACTAATTCATTTGTATTTGATGATTTGTATTTACCAAAGTCAAATTCTTTGCCATCTTTTTCAACTAATGGCATACCAAAATCAAGCAATATTCTTGTGTTTTCAGTCCAAACTTCTACACAAGAACCGCCTATCTCTTTTGTTCCACGATGGATTTTAAATTTCATATTCTTGTTAAATAATTTTTCCAAATTGCAAATCCACAATTAAATATTTCAATTTGATTAGAAAAAGAAAGGGCTTTTAGTTTTATGATGTCTAATAGTTTACTATTTGGATTATAATCAATAAGAGCAATAATAAATTTTGCTTCATCAATATTATTTGAAATTGTTAAAGTTTTTAACGCATCTAATCTATCTTTTGATTGATTAATTAAACCTAATTCTATTTTCAGATTTTTCAAATAGTAAGTTTCATCAGCAATATCTATTATATTCTTTTTTACAGTATCATAATATTTTTGCAATTGCACATCAATATCTTTTATATCATTATTAAGTGAATATTTCACCTCAATAAAAGTTAATGGAACTGTTTGATTTCGTTTTCGATTTGTGCGCTTCCAAAAGAAGCCAGACAAGTCAAATCTTGATTTATTAATATTATCTGCATATTGTCTGTCGGTTAAATATGTATCACTATTAACATTCTTATTAAGATTATTGCTTCTAATTAAAAGTTGTTCGTATTCAATTTCTAAAGTAGGTCTTTTTGATTTTACTTTAATAACATTGTTTTTAATTATAGGAATGCTATCAATATATTTATTTACATCAGATAATGTAGATAATACAAGTTTTGAAATACTCGTTCCAATTAGAAATTTTTTGTGTATTTCAAAAGTTCCATTTTCAAGAAGTTTTAAAATCGAATTCCCTCTGAAATAAATGTTGATATATCCATCTCTTATTTCTAAGTCTAAAGTATTATCATTTATTACATAATCTAAAATTGGATGGTATTTCCCAATTTTAAGGTCAGATATGAATTTTTTATTTAAGGTTCTCATAATTATGTTCTTCTGTTGCTGGTTCTTTTATTTGCCCATAACAAGCGGAATTTCTTTACCTTTAGGTCGTCATATTTGAAATATGGATTTATTCCATATTTCATGTCAACAGAAAGCAGCATGGAGGGCAGTTGTTTCAACGAGGCACCTGAAAGAGTTCCCACAATAGCTCTCTTTGTAATCTGCTGCCACCATGATTCGGTCTGTCTGTCCCACATTACCAGATTACTTTTTCTTAACATTCCTGTTGTACCAAAATCCAAAACATATTTCTTGCCTTTAAATGTCAGTTCCCTGCTGTAAATATTTGAAGTGTTACAAAGCGGGCAATAGTTTACAACAAATTTGACGCCATCGATTTCATCATTTACTATCTCATGGAAGGTAAGAATTCCTAGAGGATACGCCCTGGCTCTGCTGTTGATCTCGATTGATATCACAGGATCTTCTTCGTAAAATATTTTATTTGCCTTCTCTCTATCTACAAAGACAGGGTTATCTATCGGTTTTATTGCGTCCCGCTTTAAAAGGACTGTTAGTTCATTGAGCGGAACTATGTGTTTCGTAGTGTCGGTTTTCCACTTTTGTACAATATGTCTTCTGTTTACCTGTGATGTTGAACTCTGGTTCAACATCAAAAAACTCACAGCAATTAAGATCACAATTTTTATCAATTTGAATCTTTTCATCTCTTTTCTCCTCTGCGATTAATCTGGTTGAATTTAAATATATACGATGATAAAATCAAGAATTTTCTTGACAAAACCACATGAACGTATTACAATCCTGCCTTTTGCAGAAGCCCAGGGAATCCTAACTGACGAAGATATCTTTAAAGAAATCTCATGAATGTGATTCTGGACACAAATTATCTTAGAATCTTTTGAAACGACCGATATTATATCGCCACGGCAATTCTGGGAAATCGTCCGTGAACATCATACCTGGCCTCTCTCCAGAAAAAAGTTGATTTGTGAATTAGAATTTAGTATATTTTATCGTTTCTGGAGGGCTAGTCCTAATTGGTAAGGCGGCGGTCTTGAAAACCGCTGGGTTAACGCCCATGGGGGTTCGAGTCCCTCGCCCTCCGCATTAGAGTGATGATTTTTCGGAGAGGTGGCCGAGTTGGCTTAAGGCAGCCGCCTGCTAAGCGGTTGTAGGGGCAAAAACTTCTACCGTGGGTTCGAATCCCACCCTCTCCGCATTTTTATGCCTATATTTTGAGGTGAGATGAAAAAACCAGCCGCAGTACGTGTTAGATTTGCTCCGAGTCCAACAGGTTATCTTCATGTTGGGGGGGCAAGGACGGCTCTATTTAATTATCTTTTTGCCCGCCACTACGGGGGGAAGTTTCTCCTCCGCATCGAAGATAGCGATGTCTCCCGATCAAACCGTGAGATGACAGAGGTTATTCTCCGCAGTCTTAAGTGGTTGGGATTGAGTTGGGATGAAGAACCAATTTATCAGTCTACTCACATTGAGAGGCACAGAGAGATTGCTGCTGAATTGGTCCGCAGGGGAGCAGCCTATCCCTGTTTTTGCACCCCGGAAGAATTAAAAGAAAAAAGAGAAATTGCACTCAGAACAACTGGTGAGTATAAATATGATAGAAAATGCTATAATCTTTTCAGAGAAGAGATTGAAGCAAAACTAAAGAAAGGTATTCCGCGAGTTATCCGCTTTCACGTACCTGAGGGGGAAACAACTTTTGTAGATGGAATACGGGGTCGTGTGACTGTTCAAAATCAGGAGATTGACGACTTTATTATTTTACGC
>CAZPNF010000099.1:4898-6952 GCA_964587715.1 uncultured bacterium
TCTGATAATACTCCTGTCTATCAAATGGCCGTTGTAATTGATGATCATGACATGGGTATCACCCACGTTATTAGAGGCGATGATCATCTTTCCAATACACCCAAACAGATTCTTATCTACAAAGCAATGGGTTGGGAACTCCCCAATTTTGCCCATGTTCCCATGATTCTGGGACCGGATAAGAAAAGATTATCAAAACGGCACGGTGCTACATCTGTTGAAGAGTATAAGAAGGCTGGTTATCTTCCTCAGGCAGTTGTCAATTTTCTGGTTCTTCTTGGATGGTCTCCAGGAGACAATCGGGAAATTATGTCTATGGAAGGAATGGTAGAGGAATTTACACTGGAACGGGTTTCAAAAAATCCTGCAGTTTTAGATGAAACAAAACTTAGATGGATGAACAGTCAGTATCTCACCCGGATGGACAGCAGTGAATTGTTGTGGCCAGTAGTGGATGTTCTAAAAGAAGCAGGTTTAATAAACAAAAGTTTTGTGGAACAGAACGAATCGTACCTTCTTCAATATATAGACCTTATAAAAGGTAGAACAAAAAAACTTACAGATTTCGTGGAATGGGGCAGATATTTTTTTGAGGATCCTGAAGTATACGAGCAGAAAGCTGTGGAAAAATACTGGAAGAAAGAAGGGGTAGTTGATTTGTTGAAAAAGTTGAACGAGCTCCTTAAATCGATAAAATTGTGGAAAGCTGAGGAGATAGAGAGGATAATGCGAAGTCTGGCGGATGAGAATGGAATAGGTGCTGGCCAGGTTATTCATCCGACTCGTTTAGCTCTGACAGGTTTTGGTGTAAGCCCTGGTTTATTCGATCTCATGGAAGTATTGGGTAAAGAGAGGGTGATCAGGCGTCTGGGAAAAGCGATTGATTATCTGACTTAATCAGTGGATTCAGAATGTATATTTAAAAAAACCCTGCTTTATAAAAAGCAGGGTTTTTTTAAAGCGGGGCCGACGGGGGTCGAACCCGCAACCTCCGGCGTGACAGGCCGGCGCTCTAACCAGTTTGAACTACGGCCCCAATCTTTTTTGTGGGCGATACCGGATTCGAACCAGTGGCCTCTTGCTTGTAAGGCAAGCGCTCTAAACCATCTGAGCTAATCGCCCCCAGGTTTTAAGAATTCTACTTTCTTCTTTGAATATCTCAGTCTATGTTTTCTTCTTTCCTATTTTTTCTGTGGTATAGAATTGCCACAGGAAAAACGACCAAATAAGCAAGCACTAACAGAACTGGTGCAACAGTTAAAGACCAGACGCTATCCCAGGGTTTGCGAGACAGCGCAAAGTAACCCGTTACAAGTAGTAAAAGGCCACTACCAAACAGAATATAATTCCAGGTACCAAAGGGAAGAACTGCACTTTCCCTTGTTAGCTTTCCTTTGTATCTCTGTTTTTTGTTTTCTTTCTTGGACATAATTCCTCCTTCAAAGTGCATAAAATATAAAAAAAACTATGGTTTTTGTCAAGGTGAAAATCAAGAATTATTTTTTGGAACACATTTTATTTCCATACTTTCCTGAATTCTTCCTTCTTGGGAAAGAGACCAAATATACCGCCAGTATGTATGAAGAGAATTTTTTGTCCTTTTTTAAAGTGCTTTTTGTAAATTTGATTTCTGAGTCCGAACATTGCTTTGCCGGTATATACTGGATCTAAGATGATTCCCTCCACGCGTGCTACTTCAGTAATCAGTTCCAATTCCTCGGGTCGAGAAAGAGCATACCCTTCGCCAACATAGCCGTCTATCAGTGATATTTCATCTTTCTGGATTTCAATGCCCCAGTTATACATGGAGATCATTTTTGCAATAACATTGTGAATCCTATTTTGGAAAGTAACTGCTGTGTCGCATACATTGAATCCTATAGGCTGTGCTTTGAGACCAAAGAACTTTTTCCCCAGGACGAGTCCTCCCAGGGTTCCGCCTGACCCTGTGGCTGTGATAATAAAATCAATATCCAATTCCATTTCTTTCAACTGCCTGGAAATTTCTTCGGCAGCACGTATGTATCCAAAATAGCCGATTTCGTTTGATGCGC
>CAZPNF010000100.1:0-4556 GCA_964587715.1 uncultured bacterium
TTCTATATTGCTTTTGGGTATTTATGTTATTCTCCACGGACATCTTACACCTGGAGGAGGTTTTGCAGGAGGTGTGCTTATTTCGGGCTGTTTTGTCTTGTTGGTTCTGGCTTATGGTTCTACTGAAGTGAGGAGTGAAGCAAGAAAATGGCATGCTTCATTGTCTGAAAGTGTGGGTATTTTTATCTTCTGGGTTCTGGCTATTCTGGGTTTGATCCAGGGAACTTATTTTTTCTACAATCTTATTGCCAAGGTGAATCATGGTCAGCCCGGTCGTCTCTTCAGCGCAGGAATTATTCCCCTTTGCAACATAGCAATCGGTGTTGAGGTGGCTGCAGCACTATTTTCTATCTTTATTACGTTAGCTATAGTGAAACTGAGGGAGAAGCTATGATTGTTTTCATCCTGGCTGTTATTCTTTTTTCAATAGGGCTGTACGGGGTTCTGGTGAAACGGAATCTCATCAAGATTGTTATTGCTTTGATGATCATGGAATATGCTGTAAACCTTTTCTTTGCTCTGGTGGGCTACAGGCAGGGAGGAACCGCTCCTATTATCTCAAAGGGTTTAACCGGTAAAATCTTATTTGTTGATCCATTGCCCCAGGCTCTTGTATTGACGGCAATCGTTATCGGATTGGGGACAACTGCGCTGCTTGTTTCTTTTGCAGTGCGAATTCACGAAAAGTACGATACCTTCGACGTGCGAAAAATCAGGAAGCTTCGCGGATGATTCTATTACCATTATTCGTTGTCGTTCCGTTGGGAATGGCTTTTTTGACTCCGATTTTTTCCAGAATCTGGAAAGGTTTTCCAGATCTATTCGGGAATTTTACCACTGCATTCTTAATGGGATTTTCACTCTGGGTTCTCCAATTTTCCGGGAAAACAATAGTGTACAATGTCGGAGGCTGGAAGCCAGTAGCTGGAATTCCCATTGGGATTACCATGGTAATGGATGGGCTGACAGTCTTAATGCTTCTCATCATCAACGTGGTAGGTTTCTTGGCTACTCTCTATTCAGTTAATTACATGACGCACTATACTGATAAAGGAAAATACTACACACTTTTCTTATTGCTGATGGCTGGTTTGAATGGGGTCGTACTTTCCGGAGATATATTTAACTTTTTTGTCTTTATGGAAATTACTGCTATTGCTTCTTATGCGCTGGTGGCTTTTGGTGTAGAGGCGGAAGAGCTGGAAGCTTCTTTTAAGTATCAAGTTCTTGGAGGTTCAGCTTCAGCATTGATCCTCTTAGGGATTGCCATCTTTTATCATTTAACAGGAACTCTTAATATGGCCGATGCTTCCAGAGTCCTATCTGGAATCGGGCCTAATCCTGCTGTTATTTTTGTGGGCATACTTTTCCTCGTAGGATTCAGCCTGAAGGCAGCAGTAATGCCTTTTCACGCCTGGCTTCCTGATGCCCATCCATCGGCTCCAGCTCCTATCTCTGCTATGCTTTCCGGGGTTGTTATCAAAGTATTGGGAGTTTATGCACTGGTGCGGATATTCTTCAATGTTTTCGGATCTGCTTTGATGCCAGGTCTTCTTGTTATTTTCCTGGTTCTGGGGACTCTGTCAATGGTAGCTGGTGCGTTTTTGGCCCTTGGCCAGAAAGATTTCAAAAGGCTCTTAGCTTATTCCTCCATCAGTCAAATTGGTTACGTGCTATTTGCATTCGGGCTGGGTACACCTCTTGGGTTTTTAGCTGGTCTCTTCCATCTGTTGAATCATGCTGCCTTTAAATCTCTTCTCTTTCTCAATTCAGGAGCCGTAGTCTATGCTACAGATAATAGAGACATGGAAAAGATGGGTGGGCTTTCTCAACGGATGCCGGTTACAGGTACGACTTCTCTCATTGCGTCTCTTTCCATCAGTGGGATTCCTCCATTGGGTGGATTCTGGAGTAAGCTGCTCATTGTTCTTGCAGCGGTAGAATGTAAGCATTACATATTGGCAAGCGTAGCAGTGCTGACAAGCATAGTGACGCTGGCATACTACCTAAAGGTACAGAGATTGGCTTTTTTCGGTACATTGAAACAAGTTTATAAAGAAATCAGAGAAGTACCTGTTTTGATGTGTGTGTCAATGGTAATACTGGCAGTGATTACTTTAGGACTTGGCGTACTATTAATTCCTGATATACGCAGCGTGGTGCTGGACCCTGCAACAAAAGTTATTGCGGGCGGAGTTGAGTATGCAAAAATGGTACTGGGAGAATGAGGTGCGAAGATTTATACTGACAATCTTCTCTTTTGCTGTCTGGCTTATGCTGACATGGCGTTTTAATTGGCAGAATCTGGTTGTGGGTGGTGTGGTAGCAATTTGTGTCGGGCTTATTTTTGGCAACTTTTTTGTGACCGCACCGGCAAAAGTATTTCAATTTAAAAGATGGTTCTGGTTTGTTGTTTATCTCCCCGTTTTTTTCTGGGAAATGACCAAGGCAAATTTTGATGTGGCGTATCGTGTACTTCATCCTAAGATGCCGATCAAGCCTGGGATCGTTAAGGTAAAGACAAAATTAAAATCAGAGATGGGTAAGGCTTTTTTGGCTAATTCTATCACACTTACTCCGGGTACATTCACTGTTGATTTAAAGGATGAATATCTTTACATACACTGCATCAATGTCCGACACACAGACATAGAAGAGGCAACTAAGGATATTGTTGGACGGTTTGAATCTCTTCTTTTAAAAATATTTGATTGAGAACCAAAATGATGAATGTCTATTTTTTAATTCTTGTTGGTTGTTGTTTTGCATGCCTTATTCGGGCGTGGTTGGGTAAGTCCATCCCGGATCGTATGGTAGCCATTGACATAATGGGAACTCTTGCTGTGGGAATCGCAGCTCTTCTTGCTCTGATAACGAAGCGGGGTTTTCTTATTGATGTTGCTCTGGCATGGATCTTCTTAAGTTTCATCGGTACTGTGGCTCTTGGGAAGTATCTTGCTCACAAGACTTTAGACGAGTAGGCTTATGAGTTGGAACGAAATAATTGGTATGGTGGTCATCGGAATAGGTGTAGCCTTTGATGCCTTTGGATGCATAGGATTACTCCGATTGCCCGATGTGTACAATAGGCTCCAGGCAGGAACGAAGTGCGTTACTTTTGGTACCTGCGGGATCCTCTCTGGAATTTTTATTATGCAAGGGTTCTCCAGCCTTGGTGTAAAAGCACTTCTGGGGATTCCTTTTGTACTGCTCACCTCACCGGTGGGTGCGCATGCTCTTGCCAGAGGTGCCCACATATTTGGGGTAAAATTGTGGGAGAAAAGCGTTATTGATAAGTATAAGGAAGATAGAGAAGATAAACCACGGTTGTAACTTGGGATAGAAATGAAGTACCCAAAATTAAGAGAACTTAGAGAAGCTGTTAAATCGATTTTTTCCAGACCGTATACGACTAAATTTCCATATGCACCTCACGAACCATACGATGGATATAGGGGTAAACCAAAGTATTTTGAGGAATACTGCGTGGGATGCGGTGCGTGTGCAGAAGTGTGCCCTGCTAATGCAATAAGTGTTATTGATCCTGTGGAATCTGTGAAAAAGGAAGAAACAGTACCCAAGAGAAAGATTGAACTCAGGTACGATATGTGTATTTTCTGTGGAAATTGTCAGGCACACTGTATAACAGAAAAGGGTATTCAGTTGACAAAGGAATATGATCTTGCTATCCTGGACAGAAAATTGGCAGTAGAATCCATTGAGAAAGAACTTGTGGTTTGTGATCTCTGCGGAGAAGTCATTACCACAAAGGATCATCTTCGTTGGTTGGTTGGCCGCTTGGGTACTTTAGCTTACGGTAACCCTACATTGTTGTTGATTTCTCAGCGTGAGCTTATTCCTGTGGAATCTGGTGTCCCCGGTGAAGAGCTGAGAAGACCTGATATTCTTAAGGTTCTCTGCCCGAAGTGCCGACACGAGGTGATGTTGAAGGATATTTGGGGATAGTTTTTCTGTTTTTTGCTTTTTAGTAAAATTTTGAGTACTGTAATAATGTCCCACTAAAAGTGGGACTTTTTTTATGTTGACAATGATAAGAATATTTATTATATTCTCGTACGTACACTGATAGATTGATTAATGATAATTATACGTATGGAGGTAGTATGAAAGAAAATGTTCTTATTCTAGATGAATTTATAGCGAGATCCCACATTACCAAAAAGACTCTAAAAGAATGGGAAAAATTGCATCTTATAAACCCTGTTGGTTACACGGATAATAAAATTCCTCTGTATTTTGATAATACAATCAATGAGGTTAAACATATACAAAAGCTATTAGAGCTAGGATATAATCTGGAAGATATCCAAAGAATTATAAAGAAAATAGGTCTACCAAGTGTGTCTAATGGTAAAGTCTCACAAACAAAATTAGATCAGTATTTGACTGTAGGAAATTTGGCTGAACGTGTTGGTGTGAGCAGCAGAACTATTAAGTATTGGGAAGATAAAGGTATTATTGAACCTGATACGAGGAGTGAGGGAGGATTTCGACTTTATTCTGAAGTATATGTTTACTTCTGTAAGCTTATTAAG
>CAZPNF010000100.1:4566-6920 GCA_964587715.1 uncultured bacterium
TATTTCAGATTATTTTAGAGATTTCTTAAATTTCCAAAAAGATTTTAAATTGTATTCCAAGGCTATGGTGGATAGAAAATTAGATGCTATGTTGGAAGAAGTTCAGATCCTTTTTGAGAAAATGAATCTCTTAAAAGAAGGTATTCAACGGTGGGAAGATCTTTTAAAAAAGAAGAAAAAGGAAATCTTAAGTCTAAAAACTCAAAATCAAAAACGATCAGAAAAACAAAAAGGAAACAAAAAATGAGTAAGATGATTTTTATTGAACCAAAGGCTCCCAATTTACATATTTTTTCAAAATTCCCACTTCCAAGATTGGGGAGCTTTATCTTGGGTACAATGATGAAACAATGTGGGTGGGGTGTGGAGGTGATTGTTGAGGAACTGCATAAAATTGATTTTGATAGAATAAAGTCGGTTGATCTTGTAGGTATCTCCACGATAACTTCTACTGCGCCGAGGGCCTATGCGATTGCCGATAAAGTAAGAGAAATGGGAATTCCAGTGATCATGGGAGGACCACACGTAACATTTTTACCGGAAGAAGCATTGGAACATGCTGATTTTGTTATTCGTGGAGAAGGAGAAGAAGCGCTTATGGCTTTTATCGATGCTTGGGAAAATGGTTCTGGCTATTCAAAAGTTCCCAATTTGTCATACAAGATAGATGATAAAGTAATTTCTAATCCAATGCGACCTTTTGTAAAAGAACTGGATCGAGTACCTTTTCCAGATTTTACTCTAATGAAAACTGAAAGTAGACGTATTGCAGGCAAAAAGATCATCCCGATTCAGACATCGAGAGGATGTCCGTTTAATTGTACTTTTTGTTCAGTAACTGGTATGTTTGGTAGAAAATATAGGTTTCGCTCCACAGAGAATATTTTGGAAGAATTACGGCAGTATAATAGCCGGAGGAATTTTATCTTCTTTTATGATGATAATTTTACTGCAAATCGCAAGCGGGCAAAAGTATTATTGAATGCAATGATCCAGGAGAAATTCAAATTTAAATGGTCTACTCAGGTGAGAGCGGATATTGCTAAGGATATAGAATTAGTCGAACTCATGAAAAAGGCTGGTTGTCATACATTATACATCGGATTTGAATCAGTAAATCCTGAAAGTTTAAAGGAGATGAAAAAATCACAAACAGTTGAGGATATTGTAAATGCCGTAAAAATACTCAGAAAATATCACATTCACGTTCATGGAATGTTTGTTTACGGATTTGATGAGGACGATTGGAAGACTGTGAAGGAGACTGTTAAATTTGCAAAGAGAGCTAAATTAACGTCGACCCAATTTCTTATCCTTACACCTCTGCCAGGGTCGGCGTTTTATAATAAAGTGAATAGCGAACATCGTATAAAGTTTTACGATTGGAGTTTATACGATGCACACCACGCCGTTTTTCAACCTGCACATTTTTCTCTCTTCGACTTGCAGAAGGCACAAATTTATAGCCACGAGAAATTTTATTCGTTAATGGAATCAGTGAAAAAACTTTTTGAATGGAAATGGCTTGACATTGGTTTGGCGTATTATGCAAGAAATCTCAATCGCGTATGGAAGAAAAAAAATAAAACATTCCTTAAAGTAATAGAGTTATTAAGGCCGAAGAAAGATGCAGAAATCTCCATTCATTACAAAACAAAAATAATATTAGATGATAAAAAGATAGCTTTTAAGTCTTGATAAAAAGCATCAACAACTTCAAGGAGCGTTTCACGCAAAGCCGCAAAGCTCGCCAAGATTTCTATAGCTTTATTGATTACGTTCTTGTCTCTTCTTTGTATCTTGGCGTCTTTGAGTGATGTTGATAACTTTCTGTTTAGTAGAAGTGTGTGCTTTACTAGTGTGGGGATAATTTGTTCAACCTATTGATTGAAAGTGGTTGGTTGGGAATATTATGACATAGTTATAAATTAACCGTATAGGTGTATTTTAACAGAATGGTTCGATTGCTGGTGGCAGGAAGCACGGGATTCTCTCGGTACCGATTTGTGTTGAACCCTTCATCGTAAACCAGATAGAGGTCGTTTCCTTCCTGTGGATTGTAGCGGAATCGTATATTGGTGATTACAGCGTCAATCAAGCTGTTGTACTGGATAAAGGCGGATATGGATAAGCTGGTGCTCATCATGAGTAATCCCTTCAGCCGGATAAGATGTGTGGTTAATTCCTGATAGCGATTTTTAAACGTCAGTTTATTGATTGGAAGGAGCTTGAATTTTTGTGGTTCTTCACGAAAATGCGTACTTTATAATTCATTCATAACAACATCATAAATCAACAGGTAATTCAAACTGAAAAAATTAAAAATCAAAATCACAATTTAAAATGTAAAAATA
>CAZPNF010000101.1:0-6891 GCA_964587715.1 uncultured bacterium
CTCTTTCTTTCATTTTAACTTTCTCCTTTTTTAATATTATTATTTAAGTAAAAGGATTAATCTTTACGAGAAAGCATCTCCTAAAGATTATCCCAAAATTTTTTACTTATATTAAAGATTATCTTTTTTATTTCACAAATCCAGTCAGGTACAAGAAGGGGATCATCGTAATAGATCATAGAACTGGCAGGGCATACTGAGCAGAGTGAAAGGTATTCGCAAGTGGAGCAATGTGCCGTGGATGTATGACGAAAATACTGCCCGCTCAATCTTTTATCGGAATAAGCTTGTTTTAGCCTTTTGTTAAATATTTTTGAATTGATTTTGTCTATATGGCCTAGACACAAACCTGCAAAATGATCCGTTATGTCCAATTCAACAGCCCTTTTTGACCAGGGAATCAACATTATACAGCCGTACAACAAACCTTCAGGAGTGACCACAACTCCTTCTTTCCCTGCACTGCATTGGAAAACAGGTTTTAAGGGATTAGGAGGTCTTACTTCGTTAAAACGTATTTTTGCACCTTGTGTCTTCTGGACCATCAAAAGATCGTAAGCCTTTTTATACTGATCTCTCAGTACATCGAGTTCTCCTCGATTCCATTCATGATCATATTGAAAAGTTAGCTGTAATTCATTAACTCCCAGATCAACAAGGAAAGATACTGATTCGAAAAGATACTTTACATTTTTAGGCGTAATGACAGAAACAGTTTTTAGAAGAATATCAGGATATCTCTTGAATAACGATAAAACTTTCTCTATCCTTGCAAAGCTTCCACTGCCTCGGCCTATTTCATGGGCCTGTTTAACTCCGTCTATACTAAGGGTAATATTGACACCATTTTCATGGCAGTATCGTGTACGTGAATCATCCAGCAAAGTTCCATTAGTTGTCACAGTAAAACGGGGCATCGATCCCTTTTCTTGAAACCGTCTCTTGGCATATTCGACGATAGGTTTCATTAGCTCAAATTCTAAGAACGGTTCACCGCCATAGAAATGTACCTCAGGATCATCATTGGAATTTCTAACAAAATAATCAACAGCTTTCTTTGCAACTTCAAATTTCATTCGAGATGTCCCCTTTACCTGAAAACAATAACTGCAGCTCTGGTTGCAATTATCTGTTAATATAAGGGTTAAATTTTTCATTCTTACTATAATCTCTTAATTACCTTGACCTTTTAAGAATAGCAATCCGTTGAGATGCTCTCACGACTTTGGGAATATCTTTGTCAGCCTCTTCCCATTTATTCAGAAACATTCGGTATGCTTTCATTGCTTTTTTAGCCCATCCTTTTTTTTCGTAAATCTGTCCGAGAAGATAGTATGCAACTGCCCAATTTGGATTATTCTTGATTATGTTACTGCATTTATCTAATGCCACATCTTGATCACCTTTTTTAAAATAAGCTTCTGCCAAGGATTGATTGTAGAATTCTCTGTGTTCGAGATAGGAGGTGGGCATAATACCTATCTTTTGAATTGATTTTTTCAGTGCCACAATGGCTGAATTGTAATTCCCTTTAACGAGATATAAATTCCCCAGCAAGTGGTAATAACTGGTACTACCTGAGTCGATTTTAGCCAGTTGTGTAAGATTTGCCTCCGCACCCTTTAAGTTATTACGCTTTAGTTGAATCAGACCTGTTAGCCAATACAATTTATCGTAAGAGGGTGAGAGTATCCTGGCTTTTTGAACCATTTTAAAGGCTTTCTCATATTCTTCTCTCTCATAATAGAGTTTACCGAGGAGAAAATATTTTACCCCATCGGGTAATAGATTTTTTTGGGTCAAAGATCCCAAAATTAATTCTTCTGCTTTTTTATATTGGCCTTTTAATTGATACAGCTCTGCCAATTTATGGGGTGCAAAATCAGGCATAATCTGAAATGCTTTCAAGAAGGCTTCTTCTGCTTTGTTGTAATCTCCTATTAAGTTCATATAAAGTTCGCCAATGCTGTCGTATGGATTGACTTCATCTGGGGTCAGTGATACGTATTTCTCAAGCTGGTCTATGGCCTCTTTTTTCATGCCCTTATGTGCATAAGCATATCCCAAACGATTATAGGCTTCTCGATATTCAGGATCTAACTCTATAGCCAGTTTGTACTGGTCAATGGCTTCGTCGTACATCCGGAATTCAAATGCATAGAGACAGCCGAGTCTGTATCGAGCCAATTTATCCTTAGGGTATCGATCAATCCAACGATATAAAATTCTTTTTGCTTCTTCTTTATTTCGCATGGATAAAGCTTTCTCCAGAAGCACATAGAACTTTTCCCGCTCCTTTATGTGATGTATATTTTTGAAAGCCTTTGCAAGTGTTTTTTGTCCTTCGTGTTCTCTATGGAGAAATTTATACACCCATGCGAGTCTGCTGTAGGCAGTTGCAAAAGTTGAATCTAAAGACACGGCTTTTTTAAAAGCTTTTAATGCTTCCAACATATGGTATTTTGTAGCTAGCTCCTGTCCCTTAAGATAATATCTGTAGGCTTCTTGTGAGTGAGTGGTTACATCTTTTATAGATCGGTTTTCTTTTGATATAATATCATTTTTATATCCAAGGTTTTTCGTTACTTGATTGGTCAAAGAATCCACCATGTTAAAAATGTCCTGTTGGCTGCTTCGCACTTCCATTGATTTTCTAATTTTACCCGATGGTACACCTATCATTTGAGCATTTAAAATATGTTCATTTCCCAACCGACTGATGCTTGTGCAGAGGATTCGAGATACTCCGGCTCGCTTCGCTACTTCCATCTGTTCCCACTTGGTGATCCGTTTTTGTTCGCTGATTCCCATCTGTTTCATTATATCATAGAGTCGCTGCAAGCTTACTACAGTTATAGATTGAAATTCTGCCAGATCAGTAATGACAGCATCTGTAATCATTTCACCTATTCTGTTTGCATCTGAAGGATCAATATTATTTTCACACTCCATTACAGCCAGAGAGTTCGGCTCCAACTTTAAAAGAGATGATGGTTTTTTCATTAACCCCAATTTTTGAGAAAGGAAAATAGAGAGGCTTACTGTAATGAAGATACCGAGAATAATACCGAATATTTTGAGAGGTTTTTGAAGAAGTTTGTCAGCCAAGCGAGGGCGGTTCTTCGATGTTAGAGAGGTTTTAACATTCTTCAAGTCCACAAGCATCTCATTTATATGCTGGTACCGTTGTTCAGGTCGTTTGGCCAGAGCCTTTTTCACTATTCTATTCAGAGTTCGGGGTACTCCCCAGCGCAGATCGGTGATAGATTCTGCTTCTTCGTTCAAAATCGAATAAAGAACGGCTTGATCATATTCCCCCTTAAAAGGCAACTGTCCTGTGATCATTTCATAGAGAACTACACCTAACGACCAAATGTCGGTGCGATGGTCTATCCCTTTGCCCTGGGCCTGCTCAGGTGACATGTAGGTTACTGTTCCTAAAGTCGTTCCTTTTTTTGTCAGCTTTGTACGACCTCTCAATTTGGCCAGTCCAAAATCCAGAATCTTGACTACACCGTCATTTGTTAATAGAATATTTGCCGGTTTGATGTCCCTGTGTACGATTCCTTTCCTGTGCGCTTTTTCCAGACCCTGTGCAATTTGGATGGCGATGTCAGCGGCTTCGGGCAAAGAATTCTTCGCCCCGACATTTAATTTCTGTTTTAATGTTTCACCTTTATAATAATCCATACAGATGAACATTTGTCCGTCTTCGGTCTCATTGATTTCATGGATGGTGCAGATGTTATCGTGTTGGAGGGAGGATGCTGTCTGTGCTTCACGGATAAAACGTTCTTTGGCCTCGGGATCACGGGTTAGCTCAGTTGGCAGGAACTTCAAAGCCACGGTGCGCTTGAGCTTGGTGTCCTCGGCTTTGTAGACAACGCCCATCCCGCCCTGTCCGACTTGCTCAATAATTTTATAGTGTGAAATTGTCTTTCCCGTGAAATCAGCCATTATCCACCTCTATCGATTCTGCCAGGCAAGTCTCTATCATGCCGCCTTCGCCGAGTTTCTCGATAATCTTGTAGTGAGAAATGATTTTGCCGATCATCACTTATCCTTTTGGTCGCAACAGCTCTTTAAAAGGTTTATAATCACGCAAAGGCTCCAGATTCAGGTCATTGTGAAGGTAAACTCCATATTCATTACCTTGGGCGAAGGATTCCCTTAACAGCGCCACTGCCTGTTCGCGCTCGCCGAGAAGCGAGGCGATACAAGCCCGCCAATAAGTGTGGTTGCCAAACAGGTAGGGCCGTTTGATACGTTTGAGTTCTTCGGAAATCTGCAGCGCTCTAACGCGATCCCCTTTACGTGCCGCCAAAGTTCCCAGATACCCTGTGTAATCGATATTATCAGGATCATTCGCGGATAGCGCTTTAAAGGTGGTTTCTGCTTCCTGCCAGCGTTCGGCTAAATAGAGTGAGCGCGCAAGGCTATAGCGATAATCACCCGTTACACGGCTTTGATACCAGGCAACAGCCCGTTCAGCGATTTCCTGCGCTTCTTCCGTATAGCCATGGACCCGCAGCTCAGCAGCCGCTACACACATGACCGAGCCCGGATCCAGGGATGAAGAAGAGGAAGTAATAGAAAGACACTCGTCAATCACTTTTTTGACTTCTTCTATTCTGCCTAGGGCTGCCAGAGCGCGCACCTCGTCCTCACGTAACGATAGACGATCTGGGTAATACTCCTGTCCACGACGCGCTTCTTGCAGTTCCTGCTCATAATCCCCCAGCATATGCAGCGCAGAGCAGAGCACCCCTATTCGCCATGAATTAACAATGCGGCCGCTATACACAGGATCTATCTGTGAATATACCTCTACAGTCTCCCCTGGACGATTTATTTTTATAGCCTCATGCCCGATTAAATAGTTGATCTGCCGATTAGTTGGCGCCAGCTCTCCAACCTCACGGATGAACCGGTAGGCTTCAGCATTGTTTCCTCTCATACTGGTTCTGTACCAGTCTAACAAAATCCGCATATATGGGCTCAGGCTCTCCCGATGTTGGTTGATGAGGCGGCAAATGGAGTCTGCTCTGGCATACCACCCTTGATTTCCATAGGCGATGGCAATATAAAAACGGGCCGGCATGAACGCCGAATCAAGTTCGGCCGCCCGCTCAAAGTGGCCGACAGCCCGCGGATAATCCGTACCAAAAAGGTCAACACCGGTCATGTATTCGCGGTAGGCATCGAAGCCGGGCGGTTCAGACGTCATGCGCAGCTCAAACCTCGGGTCGATATATCCGGTCACGACGCCCATGACGCGTTGCCGCAACTCATTGATGACGGTCAACGGGGCTTCCCGGGGTCCGATGACAGACGGAAAGGCATGGATGAGCTCGTCGCGCTTCGTATCGGTTACCTCGGCCTGAAATTGCAGGTTTTCTCCCTGCAAATAATAAGCGCCTGATACCGCGATTCCGGCGCCGGTTTGTGCGATAAGCCTCTGAAGCAGAGACTTTCCCTGAGGTGCATTGGCTGCATTAACGTATTGCATAACCGATACAGTAGGGACGACTTCGGCGACACCTGTCTGCGCCAGCCCCTGGGTGATCCAGTCCATGGCCATGCTTCCCAATGCATCGAGTGAGGAATCCCCCGTACGGTTCTCGAACACGGAAACCACTACACGCGGCCGCGCCGATTTAGCTTTGCGGGTAGGCCAATTCCTCCAAATAAAGAAAATGATGACCAGCACAGAAACAATGCCAATACCGATGATCCGCCACCGTTTCGAGAGACGTAACGTTTTAGCTGATTCAGATTCTGGTGAAACGGTTTTCCCGGAAATTGATTTGAGAGAAATCCTCCCCGTCTCCCTCTTCAACCTCTTAAGATCAATCAGCATATCATTAACACTCTGATACCGCTCTTCAGGATTTTTCTCCAGCGCCCTGTTCAAAACGTGCAGTAACTCCGAAGACAAATCTGAACGGTATTGCTGAATCGGCTCAGGTTCTTCATTGACGATTGAATACATCATGGCGGAATCATATTCACCTTTAAAGGGCAGCTGTCCCGTCAACATTTCGTATAGCACAACTCCAAAGGAGAAGATATCTGCCCGGCTATCCACCTCCTTGCCCTGGAGGTGTTCCGGAGACATGTACGCCATGGTCCCCACCGTGCTGGAGGATTTGGTCAGCTTTACCGATCCCCGCAGCTTTGCCAGACCGAAATCCATGACTTTCACCTGTCCGGTGTCCGTGACCATGATGTTCTCGGATTTGATGTCCCGGTGCACGATGCCCTTGCCATGGGCAGCTTTTAATGCCTCGGCAATCTGGATGGAATAATCAATCACATCGGGGATTTTTAGGGGCGAAGCATTCCCAGGACGAATCTTATCACTCTTTCCAATATCATCCCCGGAATGCTTCGCCCCTACATTGGAAACGATATTTTGTAATGTCTTCCCTTCCACATACTCCATGACGATAAAAGGATTCTCTCCCTCATCATGTATTTCATGTATCGTGCACACATTAGGATGATTCAGAGCCGCCGCGGCTTTTGCTTCTTGAACGAATCTGGCAAGATCTATCTCGTTTTTCGTTAAATGAGATGGCAGAAACTTGAGAGCGACAGAGCGGTCTAGTTTAGTGTCCTGGGCCTTGTAGACGATACCCATTCCGCCTTCACCAAGCTTTTCCAGAATTTTATAATGTGAAATAGTTTTACCTATCATATTTTAGGTCTCCTTTAAGGCCTGCGGGTCAACTTGTCCCGCTCCGAGAGAAGTTACCACCCTTGTCCTGAGAGCTTTTCGAGTAATTTTTGTGGTAGAATATAGTTTTGTCGATCATGGCGTTCTTATCTCTCTGTTTTGTATATCCTAAAGTAAGCCCGCTATTTTTGGCCATAATTCGTAATGGCAAT
>CAZPNF010000102.1:0-6888 GCA_964587715.1 uncultured bacterium
TCCTGGCTGTTTTGAAGGCTGTGAGCTCATCTTGCCTGGCTGGTATCAGAGCTCATAGCCTTTTTATTTAAAAAAAATGCCTGAACACACTACTCCTTTTACTCTAAGAAGAGCAGGATATCACTGTTCAAGCTGCAATAATTACAAGATGTTTTTCCCTTTCAGCAGAAAATATAGCTAATTCTGCTGTGAACAGCAAATTATACGCAATAATACTCAAACGAATATAACAACTCTGACATAAAATGTCAAGAGAAAAATATTTTTTTTACTAAATTTTACCCAGAATATATTAGATCGTTACAGAGATTGGTTTCGCTTATTTCTGGAGCGACCAGAAGGGTCCTGTCTGAGTCCCGCCAAGGCGGACGAAGAATCTGGGGCAAGGTAAAGCTGTAGGTATAGATATAGGTGAGGGCAAGTACTTTCACTTACCCGGCGATTTTTTATTCTTATAAAAGGCTTACGCCTTAACTCCTTCTCAAACCCCCGTTACCGCTTATGAAACGTGTTGCTTCCTCTACATCTTCTTTGCCTCCAATTACAAGAGGAACTCGCTGATGAAGCTCGGTGGGTACAATATCTACTAGTTCGATTCCTTGTTATCATATCAATGGAACATGTTCTATGATGCGATAGTAATTTCATCTAATTTGTATTTCCATCTGAATACAACTGGCATTTCATTAATTTCTTTAAAGTATTGTTCAAAGCGTTCTTTTAGTTCTATTATCGAGTTTACTCTTAAGCCCCTTAAAAAGGTGCGAGCTATCTTACTGAAAAAGGTCTCTATGATATTTAACCAGGACCCATGTGTTGGCGTAAAAATAAATTCAAATCGATTGGGTACGGTTTTCAAATATTTTTGCGTCTCCTTTGAAATATGAGTTGAGTGATTATCCAAAATCATCTTGATTTTAACATCCTTTGGATAAACAGAATCTAAATATCTTAAATGATCAATAAATTCTATACTGCGATGTCTGTCTCGTACTTGGCCATGAACTTGTCCATTCAAAAGGTCAATAGATGCTAATAAAGAAACCGTTCCAAGTCGTTTGTATTCATAGTCCCTATTGATGGAAGGATATTTCCCTGGAACCGGCGGTAAATCGGGAGCTTTATTCTTGAGAGCTTGAATACCTGGTTTCTCATCATAGGACAGAATCGCAATGGTTGGTTCTTCTTGTCCTTTTGAATAAGATTTTAACAACTCAAATTCTTTATAAACATGCAATACCTGCATCATTTTTGTCTCAAATTGAGGATCTCGGCGTTCTAAGTAGTATGCAATTTTATGAGGACGAATCTCGGCTTTTGACAGAATCTTTGATACCGTCCCTCTTGATAATTTTGATAATGACGGATGTCCTACTTCCCGACAGTGCTCACGGATATGCTTGGCTAAAGTCGTTGTTGTCCATATCTCCAAGGAATATCCTAAGTCTTTGGGCTTATGACATGCAACCGATAACACCCAAGCTTTTGCATCAGCGGTTATTTCAGGTGGCTTGCCTCTACGAGGCAGATCATTTAATGCTGAAATCGCTCCAACTTGTAGTGCTTTGTTAATAATACGTTCAACTTTTGGTCGATTTGTGTTTAACTTTCTTGCGATGCTTGAAACAGTTTCACCCTCATAAAAAAGAAGTAATATTTTTGATCTTTCAATACGAGAAAGACTTTCTGTGCGTGAACGACTAATCTTTTTTAACTCTTCCAACTCTTTATCTGAGAGTCGGAGCTTCGGACGTTTGCTAACGAAAGGCATTGTAGTTCCTCCTTCATTAAAACTTTGAAGTCGGAACTAAATATACAAAAAATAAATATTAATTGCAATGATAATTTGGAATCATTCTACTAGGATACGTTGGTTTCCATCTGTGGCTGCTCCACCTGCCTGTTCACAGATGAAGGCCAATGGTGCTGCTTCGTAAAGAAGGCGCAATTTGCCTCTTGGGGGACGATTTTTCTTGTATAACATGGGATAGAGAAAAATCCCTCCGTATAGCAAATTCCGATGAAAGTCAGCCACTAAAGATCCAATATATCGGCTTGTGTATGGTCTACCAGTTGATGGATCGTCTTCTTGTAAATAGTCAATATATTGAGTTGTGTTTTTATCCCAATAGGCACGGTTACCTTCATTAACACTCAGAATTTTCCCTTTTGGGGGAATTTTAATGTTCGGGTGGGAGAGAAGAAACTCACCAATACTGGGGTCTAATGTGAATCCATCTACTTCATTACCTGTGGAGAATACAAACATAGTAGATGAACCGTAAATCACATAGCCGGCTGCCACCAGGTCAGTTCCTTTCTGGAGGCAGTCTTCGAGATTACCTCTTGGTCCCTTTGATTTTTTCCGGAAAATGCCAAAGATAGTGCCGATACTTACGTTTGCATCTATGTTTGAGGATCCGTCAAGTGGATCAAAGAGAAGAGAGTATTTCCCGCAAGGGTATTGCTCCGGGATTGGTATAATGTTTTTTTCTTCCTCAGAAGCCATAACACAGAGACGCCCAGTATGATTCATCGACGATTTGATCACCGAATTGGCATACTCATCGAGCTTTTGTACTTTTTCCCCCTGTATATTCTTTTCTCCTGTTGCGCCAAGGACATCGAGGAGACCCGCTTTGTTAACCTCGTTAGAAATCACTTTTGCTGCAAAAGTAATATCGTATAGCAGAGAAGAGAATTCGCCTGTAGCCGCAGGATAAAGTTTCTGCTGATCTATTATGTGGCGCTCTATGGTAATTAGGTCTTTCACAATCATCACCTCCAATTTTATCCAAGTGTTGAGATGAAAATAAAAAACCCTTATTCGCTGGTCTGTTGCGAAAAAGGGTCTGTTAGATTATCTCCCCCCAAAAATTGCTGATACTTCATTCTTCGTTTTTCAACCTCTCGTCTCGTTCAGCAATCTGGAGCTGTTCAATAATTCCGTCCATATCCCCTGCTAAAATCTCCTGCAAGCGGTAGAGAGTCAAATTGATTCGATGGTCTGTAACCCTCCCCTGTGGGAAATTAAATGTTCTGATCTTAACACTTCTGTCTCCTGATCTAATCATGGAACGTCGACTGGCAGCCACTTTAGCTTCTTCTTCTTTCTGTTTCATGTCGAAGAGCCGGGATCTCAATACACGCATGGCTTTGGCTTTGTTCTTGTGTTGAGATTTTTCGTCCTGGCAGGTTACTACTATACCCGTAGGGATATGGGTTATACGTACGGCTGAATCTGTGGTATTTACACTCTGTCCCCCAGGTCCTGAAGAGCGGTAAACATCTATTTTTAGATCTTTTGGTGCGATTTCTACGTCTACCTCTTCAGCTTCGGGCAGCACTACAACAGAAGCAGCAGAAGTATGTATACGCCCGCTTGTCTCTGTAGTTGGAACTCTCTGTACCCGATGCACACCGCTTTCGTATTTAAGGTTGCCGTAAACGTGGGTACCAGAAACCGAAAATATGATCTCCTTAAATCCACCCAATTCTGTGGGATTGGAGCTCAGGGTATCTTTCTTCCAGCCTTTTTGTTCAATATACTTGGAGTACATGCGGTAAAGAGTTCCGGCAAACAGAGCTGCTTCTTCGCCGCCCGTGCCAGCCCGTATTTCTACAATAGCATTTTTTTCATCATCAGGATCCCTGGGAATTAACATCAATTTCAGCTCTTGCTCCAGTTTTTCCTGAGCAGCCCGACTTTCTTCTAATTCCTCTCTGGCCAGATCTTTTAGTTCTGGGTCGGGACTGGAATTCAGGATTTCGGAATCCTCCTCTATTTTCTTGAGCAGTTTTCTATATACTTCAGCTTTTTCAAGTGCAGGAGACAGACGCTTGTATTCTTTAGTTATAGATAAAAGCTTTTCCTGGTGATTAAAAATGTTAGAGTTTTCCAGTGCTTTTTTTAGTTCCTGGTAACGTGTTTCTACCCGTGCAATTTTTGCAATGAATGTATTATCTTCCATAATAGTTCTTTAATTGGGTGAACCATATTTTTTTGTCTTTCCTCAAGAAAGAGAGTATACCTCTACATTTGTACCTACATCCTGGTCTAAAGCACTTTTTAACGAGACCAGAGCTACTTCTAACTGACTGTTATCAGGTTCCTTAGTAGTGATTCTTTGCAGCCACAACCCAGGAGCTACTAAGATTTGTGCGATCTTTTCCCCATATTTTTTGCCGGAGAGCCAGATAATCTCATAAGAGATTCCACCTATCAACGGAATGGAAAGAAATCGGATAAGGCGGTCTCCAAAATCATTGGGTTTTCCTAAGGCAACAAACACGACAATAGCCACCAGCATAACCACGAGAAGAAAACTTGTCCCGCAGCGGGGATGGTGTGTAGAATACGGTCTGGCTCCTTCCAGTGTTAGAGGCTTGCCGTCTTCGTAGGCGAAAACAGATTTGTGTTCTGCCCCATGATATTCAAACACCCTGCGGATCTCTTTCCAGGAACTAATCAAAACCAGATAAGAGAGGAAAAGAATAAGACGGATTCCTCCATCAATCAGGTTAAAAACTATACCACTTTTGACACCGGTGAGTTCTGATAACCATAGAGGAAGGAAAAAGAAAAAAGCCATACCCAATCCAAGCGCAAGAATCACTGTTCCTGCCAGCCAGAGTTTAGACCATCTGTCTGATTTCTTCGGTTTCTTTTTTTTGCCTTCTTCTGCCATGGCGATTTCACCTGAGAAATTTAAGGCTTTTATACCAAGGACCAGAGATTCAATTAGAATTACACCACCACGTATCAGAGGAAAACCCAATATTTTGAACCGTTTTGTCCATGAGACAAAAGACTCTCTCTTGACTACAATTTTACCGTTCGGTTTGCGGACAGCTACTGAAACATACTCAGGTGAGCGCATCATTACGCCTTCGATAACAGCCTGTCCACCTACCTGCATTTTGCCCATTTTTTGTATACCATATTATATAGATTATATAGAAAATAAAAAAGCGGAACACAGCTTTCTCTGCCAGTATTCCGCAAACAATATTTAATAAAATTCCTAGGAAGCTTTCTCTGCCTGTACGTCTTTTTTATCTTCCCCGGTTTTCTTCTGGTTAAGTTTGTATTTCTTCAAATACTTTTCCACTCTACCAGCCGTATCAACTAATTTCTGTTTCCCAGTGAAAAATGGATGGCAGTTGGAACAGATTTCCACGTGGATATCTCCTACAGTAGACCGGGTCTGGAATGTGTTGCCGCAGACACATTTGACAGTTGCGATTTTGTATTCAGGATGAATAGACTTTTTCAAGTTTAAAACCTCCGGTAAAAATAATACCTTTCCGAGGTTTTAAAGATAATAAATTAAAACACGTAAAGCAAGAAAAAAAGATAAAAAGCCTGGGACACAATAGAAAAAAAATGTTGAAATTTGAGAAAAAAATTGTTATACTTTTAGTCGGGCCCATAGCTCAGTTGGTCAGAGCGGCGGACTCATAATCCGTTGGTCGGAGGTTCGAGTCCTCCTGGGCCCACATCTTTTAAAAGGAGGATGAATTAGAGGGTGGAGAGATTGAATCGTTGGCGTAAAAAAACATACTGCTCTACGAGTGGTTCTGGGCAAAATGAAATCAGTGTTGTAAATGATATGCACCTCATGGGGGTGCACTTTTTGTATTGGGGGGGAATGTTTGGAGAGGAGGGTTCTTTTGCAACAGATTTTGAAACAGTTAATAGAACTTCAGAAAATTGACACCCAACTTTTACAGTTGGAGAGTTTAAAGGGTGATCTTCCACACCAGGTGAGTCTTTTGAATAAACAGTTACAGGAAGCTGAGGAGGCTTTGGAGGATAAGGATAAAAAACTCCAGAGCTACAGAAAGGAGAAAGGAATATTAGAGATAGAAATAAAAGCATCGGAGGGGAAGCAAAAGAAGTATCAGGCCCAGCTTTTTGAGGTTAAAACAAATCGGGAATACGATGCTGTTACCCAGGAAATAGAGGCTGCAAAAGCTGATGTTGATAATAAGGAAAGTAGACTTCTGGAGCTAATAGATCTGGAAGAGGAGATCACCGGCGCGCTGGAAAAGACAAAAGAGGAAATTGAAAAATTAAAAACCAGGCTTAACGGGAAAAGTCTTGAATTAGAGAAACGACTGGCACAAACTGAGAAAGAAGAAATTGCGCTCAGGGACAGAAGAGAAAATATTATCCACAGATTGAGCCCAAGAATCAGAACTACTTATGAGAGGATTTTAAAAGCAAAAAATGGTCTGGCAGTCGTGCCAGTGATCAGGAATGCCTGTGGTGGTTGTTTTAAAACATTGCCGCCACAAAAAATTTTAGAAATTCGGCAGATGAATTGTCTCTGTCTTTGTGAGGTCTGCGGTAGAATTCTTGTATGGGATGAAAATATATCAGAGCAGTCCGGGTGAGATTGTTAGCTTACATTGATGGATCTTCAAAAGGGAATCCCGGGGAAGCAGGATACGGGATTGTTCTGATGGACGAAAAGGGAAATAAGTTAGAGACTGTAAGCCAGTATATTGGGCAGGCCACCAACAATGTAGCAGAATACAAAGCCCTTCTGGGATGCTTAGAACTTATCAGAAAATATAGAGCGGATTTTTTAGTTGTCTACTCGGACAGCCAGCTTCTGGTAAATCAGATAAGGGGAATCTATCGGGTAAAAAAACTGCACCTCCAGCGGCTTCACGCTAAGATTATGGAGGCTTTGGAAAACGGATCTATCCACTTAGAAATTTATCACGTACCGCGGGAGAAGAATAAAGAAGCCGATAAGTTGGCTCGTCAGGCAGTCCGCCGTAGAAGTTTAGAAGGTTCATCCGATTAATGCATACTTTTCTTTTCCTATGGCAATCAAATAAGTAGCAGGTGACACAGGTGACAAATGTAAAAATCAA
>CAZPNF010000103.1:0-6871 GCA_964587715.1 uncultured bacterium
GATAAATACACTTATTAAAAACTTGACTCAAAATTCAAGCTTTTTGCTAAATAAAAGGTTTAATAATGAAATTAAATGTGGGAGGATAAAATGGTAGTTCAGAAATTAGACACACTCGGGCTGAAATGTCCACAGCCCATACTAAAAGTAGCAGCAATACTGCCCAGCCTGAACCCGGGCGATACACTGGAAATCATAGCGGATTGTCCTTCATTTCCCAATGACATTAAGGCCTGGTGTGAAAGGACAGGGAAGACATTGATTCTTCTTACCACTGATGGAACAGGGAAACACACAGCACAAGTGCAGATTTAATCTGTGACATTTGCAAATGGAAGCAAAAGAGAAAAATGATTTCAATCCCAAGATTGTAGGCTATTTATGTAACTGGTGTACATATGCAGCAGCAGATTTGGCGGGATCGTCGAAACTGGAGGTGCCGTCGTCATTCCACGTAATTCGGGTCATGTGTTCCAGTAGAATAGACTATAACTTAGTGCTTACTACATTTTTTAATGGGGCCGATGGTATCCTCATTGCAGGATGTCATCCGGGAGATTGTCATTACGGCAAGGGTAATTACTATGCCCGGAGGAGATACGCCCTTTTAAAAAAGGTCTTGGAAACATTAAAGTTGGATCCTGAGCGATTACAGTTGTCCTGGATTTCTGCTGCTGAGGGTCAGAGATATGCCGATGTGGTCAATGCGTTTACAGAAAAGATTAAAAAGTTGGGTCCAAACCCGATCAATAAGAATGCCTACTTTTAATGGGAGTATCTAAGAGTTAGGAAAGATTAAGATGAATCATTCCGATCGTGTACTTGTTATTGGAGCTGGCATAGCTGGGATGGAAGCGAGCTTGTTGCTTGCAAACGCTGGAAAGAAGGTCTATTTGGTAGAGAAACTTCCTCTAATAGGTGGTAATGTTATCAAAAATGAGGAAAGCTTTCCAAATTTAGAATGTTCTACCTGCATGGTAGCTCCTCTCCAGCAGGATGTCCTTCAGAATCCCAATATCGAAGTAATGACGCTCAGCACGGTGGAAAAAGTGGAGGGAGAGGTGGCGAATTTTACTATTACTGTCAATAAAAAGGCCAGGTATGTAAGCTTGACAGCTTGCATCGGATGTGGGGCGTGTTATGACCCCTGCCCTGTTACTTTGAAAAACGAGTGGGAGGAGAATCTTTCTGAGAAAAAAGCCATATACGTACCTTGTCCCGGATCTCTGCCAAACGTTCCGGCCATTGATCCAGAGCACTGCTTGCAGCTTACAGGAAAGCAAAAATGCAGTGCATGTGTCGACGCCTGCATGTTTGGGGCGATAGACTTTTCTGATAAAGATAAAAAGGTTGAACTTCATGTGGGAGCTATTATCGTAGCCACTGGGTTTGAATTGTTTGATCCTTCACCCCTTTCCAACCTGGGTTACGGAAAGTTTCCTGGTGTCTATACATCCATGGAATTTGAACGGCTGTTTGCCTCCAATGGACCTACTTCTGGCGAGATAGTCCTTCGAGACGGGAAATCTTCTCCCCAATCGGTGGCTATCATCCATTGTGTTGGAAGGGGAGAACAGGGATACTGTTCCGGTGTGTGTTGCATGTCTTCTTTTAAATATGCCCATTTCTTGAAACATAGGCTGCCAGATGCCAAGGTTTATAATTTTTACTCGGATATTTGTGTCCCGGATAAAACCTACCAGAAATTCTTTGAAAAGATCAAGGGAGAAGAAGCAGAGTTTGTTTTCCAATCTTCGCCGGAAAATATTACAGTTTCAAAAAACAACGACAGACTCAGTATAACCTACGAGAAGGAAAAAGGTACCAAGGAAACACTTTCTCTTGATATGGTCATTCTGGCCTGTGCTTTAGTCCCAGGGAAGGAAACTTACCAGCTTGGTGAGATTTTAGGTGTCGAACTGGATGATAAAGGTTTCTTTCTTACTTCAAAATTTCAGATTGGTTCTGTTGAAACATCCAGACCAGGGATTTTCGTTGCTGGATGTGCCGAAGGTCCCAAGGATATTCAGAATTCTGTGGTCCAGGCTGAGGCCGCCGCGGGAAAGGTGATGAATTGTTTACAGGAGATTCCCGCTGATGCGTTGCAGGAATAATATTTACAATCTCTTTTTTCGAGTCACGGTGAGAAGATGAGCGAAAGAATTGGGGTTTATGTTTGTGAGTGTGGTTCAAACATCTCTGACAGGGTCAATATAAACAAGATATTAAAGAAAATATCCTCCCTGGAAGAATATCAAGATAAGGAGTTCATTGTTAAAAGTTACAAACTGCTCTGTTCAAAGGAGGGCAGGGAGTTTCTTGAAAAAGAAATCAAAGAGAACCAGCTCACTCGTCTGGTTATTGCGGCATGCTCTCCCAGAGATCACGATATTACCTTTATGAATGTTTGCAAGAAAACACAACTGAATCCCTATTTGTACAGATTGGTCAACATCCGTGAACAATGTGCATGGATCATTCCGGATAAAGAAAAAGCCACTGAAAAAGCCATTCAGTACATTCGTGCTGGTATCCATCGGGTGCTTTATCAAACAGAACTGAAGGAGAAAGAACTGGAAAGCAATCCCAATGTTGTAGTGATAGGTGGTGGAATTGCCGGGATCGAAACGGCTCTTTCCCTTGCTGCTGAGAAAAGAAAAGTTTATTTGGTGGAAAAGACCGGAACTCTGGGAGGCAAGTCAGCTCTCTTCAAAAAACTGCTTCCCAGACAAGGGGGCGATTCTAATTTGGTTCAGAAGAAGATTACGGAAGTTCTGGAGAATAAAAACATTCAGGTTTTCAAAGAAACGGGAGTGAAGAAGGTTGTTGGATTCTTCGGTAATTTTGAGATTACGTTAGAGACTGTTAATGATAATGTTAAAACCGAACTGAAAGCAGGAGCCATTGTTGTAGCTACCGGTTTTAAATTATTCGATCCGGGTCAGCTTTCCAAATTTAAATACAATAAGAATGATGATGTTTATACTGCTCTTAAAATTGAAGAGAAGTTTTCTCAAGACGGAAAGATTCTCACGAGGTCAGGCAGAGAGCCCGGATCTGTGGCTCTTGTTCATTGTGTTGGAAGGGATGAGAAAGGGTATTGTTCAAAGATTTGCTGTAACTACATGTTTAAAATTGCCCATTATTTGAAAGATCAATCTCCAGATGTGAAAATTAAGGAGTTCTATCGAGATTTGTGTCTTCCTCACAAGGAGGATCAGAAATTTTTTAATGAAACCAGAGCAAAGGGCGTCGATTTTATCCGTATTAAAGATGTTGAAATCAAGGGAAATACCATCAAATATATTGGCAGAGATGATACAGAAAAAGAGGTCTCTTTTGATATGGTTGTTCTTGCACCTGCCGTAGAGCCAGCAGAAGGAACAAAAGAATTGGCCGAACTTTTAAATATTCCGTTAAACGAAACAGGATTCTATCAAGAAGTACATCAAATTATCAATCCCGTGGCGACTTCTATAGAGGGGATTTACATTGTAGGGGCTGCTCACGGGCCAAGAGGAATTTCAGAATCCATGCTTCAGGCCCAAGCGGCCAGTGGAAAAATATTAACCCACCTACTTCCAGGTAAAAAGATCGTTCCTGAAGTCACAGTTGCAGAAATTATAGAACCCTTCTGTACAGGCTGTCAAACCTGTCTCGATGTATGTGCTTACGGTGCTATCTATTTCGACGAAGTAAAAGGAGTTTCTGTTGTTAACGAAGCGGTTTGCAGAGGTTGTGGCAATTGTGTTGGCAGTTGTCCTTCGAATGCGATTCGAGCAAAAGATTTTACAAACCCACAACTCTATCAGGAGGTAGTGGAAGCCGTTCGCTGAAAGTTTAGTTAATAATTTCATCTTTCACCGAGAGAGAGTGAGATATAAGAGGATGGGCAATGGGAGCTTTTCCAAAGCGAGGTTTGAAAATTTCTACTGATAAAGGATTCAGAAAGGCAATTTTAGATTTTTTCGAAAATGCTGTGGAAAAGGGTGTTTTTGATGCTATTCTTATTCCCATGAGGGTTCCGGCAGGTGATTCGTATGCCTGGGTTTTGATTAAGGATAAAAAGCTGCTGGATGATGCCAATCCCATCGCTCCTGTCATGCCTGTCCAGGGATCGAAAGCATTGAAAAGTTTGACCCGAAAGGGGAAGGGAAAACTCAAGATTGCAGCCATAATGAGACCGTGTGAGATCAGGGCAGCAATTGAACTCTCAAAGTTGAACCAGATTCATTTAGAAAACATAACCCTTCTGAGTTACGACTGTCCAGGGGCCATTCCCATGGCAAATTATATAGATAATCCCCAAAGAAGCGAGAAACATTTTGATTCGATATTTTTAGAAAATGTATGGCAAAGTGGGGATGTAAAGCCGGTTTGCCAGATTTGTGATAATTTCTCGCTTCTTCCAGCTACTGATCTCCACTTTGGATTGCTGGGGTCAGGGGAAGGCACCATATTTCTTATTTCGAATACTGAAAGAGGTCAAAATGTTCTAAACGACATGAAAGTAGAGTGTTCAGACGATGTTGCAGGTTGGCAAAATAGTATAGCGGAGTTGAGAGAGAAGAGAGAAGAGAAGAAAGCAGAGGTTTTTGAATCAATTCGCCTAAAGATAGAGGGGTGGGATGCTCTTCTCAAAACATTTTCAGACTGCATTGGCTGTCACAACTGTGGGAATGTATGTCCCATCTGCTACTGCAGGCACTGCTATTTTGATTCCGAAGTTGCCAAACCTGATTCTGATTTGATTCTCTTAAAAGCCAAGACCCGCGGAGGACTCTCTTTCCCAATGGATAAAATTATGTATCATGTAGGAAGAATGGTTCACATGAGCCTGTCCTGTATTTCATGCGGAATGTGTGAAGATGCCTGTCCTGTTTCTATCCCCGTAGCGCAAATATTCAGTTATGTTGCTGAAAAAACCCAGCGGGCATTTGATTATAAAGCTGGGGAGAATACAGAGGAACCACTGCCAATGAAAATTTTTAAACAGGAAGAAATTCAGGGAATCAAAGAATTGGTCGACAGCGCTGAAGGGTAGGAGAGAGGAGATGGACAGGTTGATAACAATGGAAAAGAGTGTGAATCAGGGCCTGATCGATTTCTTGAGATTTTTGCTTAAAAATGAAAAGGTCAGCGGGGTTTTTATTCTGCGGAAAACATCCACAGTCGGGAGTTTTGATTATGCACTTATCACTGATGTAGATAAATTGAGAGATGTTGTTCCTCTTTATCCCCTCATGCCGGCGAACGGAGCTCAGCTTCTATCATCTTTTACTCCAATGAGAAAGCCGGTTGCTGCTGTCATCAAACCCTGCGAAGTTCGTGCTTTTGTTGAGCTGGTTAAGAGATCTCAAGCCGTGCGGGATAATTTTCTTTTGATTTCCTACAGCTGCGGCGGAGTATTAACCTTTAAAACTGTGATAGAAAAGAACGTTGATAAAGTTTTACCGGATTATTGGAAAGCAAATTCAGAGGCCAATATTTTTGATCAGGTTAGACCCACTTGTAACGCCTGTGAATATTTTATTCCTACCAATGCGGATATTACTATCTCTTTGGTGGGAGAGAAAGATATCAATACTAACTGCAAAATGTTTCTTCATACAGAGAGGGCCAAAACATTTGCCCATGGGTTTGTGGAAGAAATAACGGAAGAAGAATTGGATTTCTCTGTTTTAAATTCTCTTCTGGAAAAGAGGAAATCAAAAAAGGAGGAACTTTTTAGTGAGGTGAGATCCAAAGTTTCCGGATTGGATGGAATGATCGATCTGTTCGGTAGGTGTATTGGCTGCCACAATTGTGGGCGAGTCTGTCCTATATGTCATTGTATACTCTGTGATTTTGAGTCTGATCTTTTTGACCCTGATATTTCACTGATCGAAAAGGAAATAATGAAGAAAGGTGGAATGAGGCTCCCACCAGACACGATTTTGTATCATCTTGGAAGATTGAGCCACATGGGTTTTTCCTGCGTAGGATGTGGGCTTTGCACGGAGGTCTGTCCTTCGAATATTCCTGTTTCTGCAATCTTTATGAAGATAGGAGAAGAGACTGCAAAGATCTTCGATTATGTTCCAGGCAGAGATTTGGAAGAACCTGTGCCTGTGACAGTTTTTAAAGAGGAGGAACTTTCAGAACTGGGTGAAAAATAGTAATATGAATGACCAGTTGAAATGAAATTACATATAAATCTGAGCCATTCATGGTTTCCTGAGTTTTTCGAAGGACTCACCATGAAGACCGTTGAGCTTCAGCCTGAGCGGAGTCGAAGGCTATTTTACCCAAAAATTTAAACTGGTCATTCATATTAGTAATGTTCTTGTATTCAATTTTTGAGGAGAGAGATCATTATGGGAAAAGAATTTATCCCTAAGATAGTCAGTTTTCTTTGCAAGTGGTGCTCATATTCAGGAGCTGACTTAGCGGGTACGAGTAGAATAAAATATCCCCCATCTATTCTGCCGATCCGTGTTATGTGCTCAAGTAGAGTTAATCCTGTGTTTGTTATTAAGTCTTTTCTTAACGGAGCTGATGGTGTACTCATTGGAGGCTGTCATCCCGGGGACTGCCATTATCAATCGGGGAACTACTATACCCGGAGAAGATTTGCCATTTTAAAAAAGGTCTTTGAATCCCTCGGTCTGGAGGCAGAAAGGTTGAGGCTTGCCTGGATATCTGCCTCGGAAGGGTCGAGGTTTGCCCGGGTCAGTAGCGAATTCACAGAAAAAATAGAAAGTCTGGGAGAAAATCCTACAAAGAGAAAGATATTTTTGTAGTAGAAAGATTAGTTTAGAAAAAATTTTGGAGAAATATTAATGAGTCCACTCTAAAAAGGGCAAATTAGAAACATAAAATAAAGGTATAT
>CAZPNF010000104.1:0-6758 GCA_964587715.1 uncultured bacterium
TTCACTTTAGTCACTTTAGTCACTTTAGTTCACTTTAGTCACTTTAGTTCACTTTCAACTCTTGGTCTTAATACATAACTCAATTCAAAAAACCTCTCACAATTTCCGGAACACGGCTCAGAGCCTCTTCCAGCTTACTGATATCCTTCCCACCGGCCAGAGCAAGGTGAGGCCTTCCACCACCACTCCCTTCTGCAATCTTCGCAACCTCCCTTACAATATCTCCTGCTTTAAGATTTTCATTCTTGATCAAATCATCAGTAACAACACAGAGAAAATTGACCTTATTATCCATCACTGTACCAAGAACCCCAACACCTGATTTCAACCCTTTTCTAAGACTATCGCCTAAAGTCCGCAACTCATCAATACTCGCTGTCTGGACAGAGGAAAAAACAACTTCTATGCCACCAATCTTCTCTACCTTCTTAAGCAGAGATTCCATTTCCGAAAGAGCCGAAGTTTTTTGAAGGTTCTTAATCCTCCGCTCTAATTTCTTTTGTTCCTCCAGAATAGTAGTGACCCGCTCCAAAATTTCTTCATCCTTGCAGTGGAAAAGCTCCTTCATTTTCTCAAGAATATGTTTCTCTTCCCTGAGATAAGCATCAGCAGCTTCACCTGTAATCGCCTCGATTCGCCGAACACCTGCCGCTACTCCTTCTTCATTCAGTATTCGGAAATAACCTATTTCACCAGTACTATCCAGATGAGTACCCCCACAGAGCTCCATTGAGTAATCACCTATCTTAACCACCCGTACATTTTCACCATACTTCTCCCCGAAAAGGGCTGTAGCTCCTTTAGCCTTAGCTTCCTCGAGCGTGGTGACAAACTTTTCAACAGGAAGATTCTCTCTCACGCGAAAATTAACTCTTTGCTCAACCTCATCTATCTGCTGAGGAGTCACCGGCCCAAAATGTGTAAAATCGAAACGAAATCTATTAGGAGCCACTCGTGATCCTGCCTGGTTTACATGCTCACCCAGAACTTCTCTCAAAACCTTCTGGAGAAGATGTGTTGCTGTGTGATTCCTTGCTATGGAGAGCCTTCTTTCACGGTCAACACGAGCCTCTACAGAAGGATTTTTGATTTCTGTCCCTTTCGAGAAAACACCGATATGAACAATCCTATCGCCCTGTTTCTGTGTATCTTCGATTTTTATTTTGAAGCCATCTCCTATAATTTCTCCTGTATCTCCTACCTGTCCACCAGCTTCTCCGTAAAAAGGTGTCTTACTGAGAATAAGCGAGATATGATTTTCAGACTGAAGAATCTTACGAATCTCTGCTTTTGCTGTGATAGTAGTATATCCAACAAATTCTGAATCAGAGCCAGAAGAAATTTCTTTCCATTCTTCTTCCAGCATGGAGAACTTTTTTGCCTCTCTTGCTCTTTTTTTCTGACTTTCCAGCGATTGCTCAAAACCTTTTTCGTCGAGCCTTAAACCTTTTTCTCTTGCCATGAGCTGTGTCAAATCCAGAGGAAAACCATAAGTATCGTACAGTCGAAAAACATCATCACCGGATATAACTTTTTGATTCCCCTTTTGTGTTTCCTCAGCTATCTTTTCAAAAATTTCAATTCCCCTATCCAGCACCTCGTTAAAGCGTTCTTCCTCTGCTTTGATGACTAACGTAGTATGTTGTGCTCTTTCTGCCAGCTCAGGATAGGCATTTCCCATAACATCAACAACTGTTGAAACTAACCTGTAGATAAATGGCTCGTGCATACCAAGTTCGCGACCGTACCGGGCAGCTCGTCGAAGAATTCTGCGGATAACATAACCTCTGCCTTCATTGGAAGGTATCACACCATCTGTCACAGCAAAGGTCAGTGCACGTATATGATCCGCAATAACTCTAAAAGCTGGAAGTTTTTCTTCGTCTTCCCACGACTGGTTTGTGATTTCTGCAATTTGATTTAAGATAGGAATAAAAAGGCCTGTTTGATAATTCGACCCTTTCCCCTGAAGAACAGCAGCAGCTCTTTCCAATCCCATTCCAGTATCAACATATTTGGCCTTAAGAGGTTCAAGCTTACCAGATACATCTCTGTTGTACTGGATAAAAACAAGGTTCCAGAGTTCCACGAACCTTGCACAATCGCCATTTACTTTACAGACATGTCCGGAAACTCCTTTCTTATCACAATATTCTTTCCCAAGATCAATATGGATTTCAGCGCACGGGCCACACGGGCCTGTTTCTCCCATTTCCCAGAAATTCTCTTTTTCACCAAAACCGAGAACATGGGAAGGATTTATGTCCGTAACACTCTTCCACAATCCTTCGGCTTCATTATCTTCGCGGAAGACAGTAGCCCAGAGCCGCTCTTTTGGAAGTTTCCACACTTCGGTAAGCAGCTCCCATGCCCATTGAATGGCTTCCTTCTTATAATAGTCGTCAAAAGACCAGTTTCCAAGCATCTCAAAGAAAGTATGGTGATAAGTATCATGGCCCACTTCTTCGAGATCATTGTGCTTTCCACTAACACGTATGCATTTCTGAGAATCAGCAGCACGTTTATAGGAGCGAGTTCCTGTTCCAAGAAATACATCTTTGAACTGATTCATTCCAGCATTGGTAAAAAGAAGAGTCGGATCATCCTGAGGTACAACAGGTGCACTTGGAACAATCC
The DNA here is from genome assembly GCA_964587715.1 of uncultured bacterium. Lineage (GTDB taxonomy): Bacteria > Zhuqueibacterota > QNDG01 > QNDG01 > DSAB01 > CAYYPT01. The sequence goes on from CAZPNF010000104.1 coordinate 2,638, forward strand.
TGTGACCACGTTCCTCAAAAAAATCTAAAAACGATTGCCTGACTTCTGATGCTTTCATAACATTCCTTTTCTGAACTGCAAGACCTTCACGCTTCCCACGCAGAGCGTGGGAACTAGAGATAATCATATTCCCGTCCCACACTAAATTACAACATCTTTAGGCACTGCACTCCGACTGTAGTTCCTTTATAAAATCGTTCGATCTTATCTATGCTTATGTTTTTTACTATCCTTATTTACGTTTCTCTATCCATTGTTTAAAAGAAGACTGACTTTCGCCAGAAGCTTTTCCTAATAGTATATCCTCAACGCTAATATCTTCATCAAGATCAGGCCAATGAATACCTTCTCCGTCTCCGATAAAACGCCAATTGTCACGCTCCTCTGGTGTACCATGCAGGAGCCGAGATAGTACGTCCATCAATAAGATCAACTATTAAAGCATCTTCTGTTACAGTAATATTTTGGGCCTTGGTCTTCTTTATTTCAACCAATAAAGTATTCATTCCAACTCCTTAATAAATGCTCTTTATTATCTTCTACTATTTTATTTATCTTATTAATTTCATCCCTATTGAAACCCCCACTACTACAAAGTCTGACAGGACCAAGCCAGAATTTAGCCGTATTTTTGTCCCGCTCAATATGAACATGAGGAGGTTCATCTCTATCACCCGCATAAAAGAAAAATCTGAACAACCCGCCTCCTCAGAAAACACTCTTTCCCCTCCCCCGTAATCCATAAAGGGATTGCACTCCACCACCCCGGACTGCAATTTTATACCTTTTCCAGTGCTTGTTTCATATCCTCCTTTAAATCTTCGATATCTTCAATCCCTACAGAAAGCCTGATCAGGCCCTCTGTAATACCGTACTTTCCCCTGTATTCAGAGCTCATCATACTGTGCGATGAAGACGCAGGATGTGAAGCAACAGTATCTACCTCACCGAGACTTACGGTGGAAGTAATTATCTTAAAAGCATCAGAAACCTTCCGTACACTATCCAGACCACCTTCTATTTCGAAAGAAACCATAGAACCAAAATCCAAAAAAAGTCTTTTGGCCAAATCGTGCTGGGGATGACTTTCAAGACCAGGATAATTAACCTTTAAAATCTTCGGATGGTTCTTCAAAAACAGAGCAAGTTCCCTGGCATTTTTTGAGGATCTTTCAAGCCGAATTCCCAGAGTTCTAACTCCCCTGAGAGTAATCCATGCATTAAAAGGACTCATTACCCCACCGTATACTCTCCCAATCTCTTTGACTTTTTCCATAAATTTCTGTGAACCGACAACAATGCCCCCTATTGTATCCCCGTGCCCGCCGATGAATTTTGTCGTACTGTGGAGAATCCCATCAGCACCATGATTCAATGGATAGAACAAATACGGAGGAGTAAATGTATTATCTACAAGGACAAAAACACCTTTCTCCTTAGCCATTTCTGAAAGATGCGGCAGATCAGCTATTTGAAGCGTTGGATTCATCATTGGTTCGAGATAGAGAATCTTAGTGTTCTTCCTGAAGCTTTTTTCTACCGCATCATAATCCCAGACATCCACAAAAGAAACATCAACCCCATGCTTAGGAAGAAAGTTCGTCAGCAGGTTATACGTACCACCGTAAATGACAGAAGAGGCCAAGACGTGATCGCCGGGTTCGGTTAAAGCAATCAATGCTGCACTTATAGCTGCCATACCAGAAGCAAACGAGAATGCTCCCTCACCTTGTTCCAGCACAGCCACAGCTTCATTGAGTGCATCAATGGTTGGATTACCGTAGCGGGTATATATGTATCCTGATTCTTCTTCATTGCTAACTCGAAGTTCTTGATCGAAATTTTCGTACTCAAAATTCACAGTCTGGTAAATCGGAATCACGTGAGAGTGGACAGTTTGTTTCTTACCCTTCCCACTGTGAACTGCGAGTGTTGAAAACCCCAACTTTTTTAATTTTCCATTTCTCATTTTTCCTCCTGGAGAACGGTGTTAATAACATCCCAGTCAAATCCTCTCCGCCTTAGAAAATCAGAAAGTTTCTTCCTCAACTTCACATCATCGCCTCTGTATCTTTTCATCCGTCTGCGGAATAAATCTCTTGCCACATCAACCTCTGAGCGTTCACTGTATGCCTCTTCAATTGCTTTCTCAGCAGTTTCCTCATCGATTCCTCTGGAAAAGAGCTCCTCCCGCAGCATTCGTTTTCCCATGGGCTTTTGTATCATTTTTGAATGAACATAATCAGAAGCAAATTTTTTGTCATCGAGTAATCCCACTCTAACAAAATCCTCAATGACCTTTTCAACCGTTCTGTCAGAAAACCCTTTTTCTTTTAATCTTTTTCTTAACTCCTCTACACTTCTTGCTCTATAGGAAAGCAAAGATAATGCTTTCTCCTTTGCTCTGGTTCTTTCTTCAGCAAGCAGTATTTCATCAATAACTCTTTCCTCGATCTCATCTCCTGGACGGAGATTGAGTTTTAAGACAACTTCCTGGTTCAGTCCAAAGGCAAAGACACCGTCTAGATAGATATTCACTCTATCTTTGCGGTTTTTCTGGGGTTCAATGGCAGTAACACGATGAGTAAGTTCGCACATAAATAAAAAACCCCTATGGTGCAGTCGATTTTTCCTCTTTTTTATCTGGTTTAGTAAAACCAACTTTTTCTTTTACCGCTTTTTCTATTTTTTCAAAGAGATCCTGATTTTCAGGTTGTGACAGAAAGCGTTTTACATTCTCCCGGCCCTGACCTATCCTTTCCTCTCCGAACGAATACCACGTACCACTTTTTTCTACCAACTCCAATTCCACACCAAGATCTAAAACATCTCCCGTTTTGGAAATGCCCGTTCCGTACATAATATCAAATTGTGCTTCTTTGAAAGGAGGAGCAATTTTGTTCTTTACAACTTTTACCTTAGTCCTGTTTCCAATGACGTCGGTTCCATCCTTAATGGCTCCGATCCTGCGAATATCGAGACGGACACTGGCATAGAACTTCAAAGCTCTTCCACCAGTTGTTGTCTCAGGATTACCAAACATTACTCCGATCTTCATGCGAATCTGATTGATAAAAACAACACAAGTGTGGGACTTGCTAATTGCACCTGTAAGCTTTCTAAGCGCCTGGGACATAAGCCGAGCCTGAAGCCCCATCTGAGCATCGCCCATTTCACCCTCGATCTCTGCTCTTGGAACCAAAGCAGCCACAGAGTCAATCACAACAACATCCAGTGCACCGCTGCGGACAAGTGTCTCAGTGATTTCCAGAGCCTGCTCTCCAGTATCAGGTTGCGACACTAAAAGATCGTCGGTGTTCACTCCAAGAGCTCTGGCATATTTTGCATCCATAGCGTGTTCTGCATCAATGAAGGCAGCAATGCCTCCTTTCTTCTGTGCTTCAGCAATAATGTGAAGGGCAAGCGTTGTTTTACCAGAAGATTCTGGTCCAAAGATTTCCACAACACGTCCCCTGGGAACACCACCTACCCCAATAGCTAAATCAAGAGAAAGAGACCCGGTTGATATAGCAGGAATGGGTATTGCGCTTTTTGTCGCCCCCAACCACATAACCGATCCTTTACCAAACTGCCTATCAATCTGGCTAATAGCCAGATCCAATGCCTTTAGCTTCTCATTGTTTTTCTCTTCCATATCAATTATCCTTGTAGTTTAATTTTTTTGAGTACAGTATAAAGAGCACCTGTAGGTTTAAGATCACTCTTCATTATAAGTATTTCTGAGGCCTCAAAAGATCCTCCTTCAAATTCCATTGAGTTCATTGCTTCCACAATTGAACCAATTCCTTTTGGGGACCGTACTCTTCCCAGTGTCAGATGAGCTGAGTACTTTCTCTTTTCTTTTTCAAATCCAAGTCGGGAAAGTTCATTGTCTATCCTGACAACCAATTGTGACAGTTCACCAGCACCCTCCTTAACCCCAACCCAGAATACTCTCGGTCTTCGAGCATTGGGAAACACTCCTGCATCACCAACACAAACAGTAAAAGCTTTCAAACCTTTTACAGCTTTCCGAACAGTTTGCTCTACTTCGTCAATTCTTCCTTCTTCCACATTTCCCAAAAACTTCAATGTGATGTGGATAGTGTCAGGCCGAACCC
>CAZPNF010000105.1:0-6203 GCA_964587715.1 uncultured bacterium
TTGTTGAAAAAATATCAATTTCGGAAGAAAGAGTACAGATCCCATATTGCCTTGATGGGTCCAGAAATTGTCCGCCTGAAGATTGCGGGTCTGTTCCGGGATATGAAGATATAGTAAAGGCAATGAAGAAGCCCAAAAGCAAAGAGGCAAAGGAATTTATTGAATGGTTAGGTGAACCGTATGATTCAGAGAAATTCGACAAAGATGAAATAAATGAGGCTTTTAAACCGCTAAAGAAGAAAAGAAGAAAGAAGGTGGGGGGCTAAGAGAATCGGCCCAGCCAACAGCGCCTAACACGGGCAGCCATTCAAGAGGCTTGGCTTTTGCAACGGAAGCATTATGTGCTGATGTAGTCTATCCTTTGTCAGAGATGACTCGATGAAGTTTCTGGCCGATGAAAATGTAGATAAGTCCATCGTGGAACGTCTTAGAGATGATGGTCATATTGTCTTATATGTGTTGGATATGAAACCAGGTATTTCAGACGATGAGGTAATTCAGCGAGCAAATCAAGAGTTCGCATTGTTGCTCACTGCAAAATACGGTTCGGATCAGGAAACAACATTCTTGGTAGCGGTGTTATGATGAAAGATAAAAAAGAAATAGCAAAATTGATTTACGATGAATTGAAAAAAGGAGAGGGTTAAAAATGATGTTGCACCGCCCGACTCTCCATTCGCTACCGCTCACTACGGGGCTATCACCTACGCCTAACAGTGAACATACGGCTACGCTTCGTCCAAGTTCGGTTTCGCCGAACTTCTTTTACAGCGGGAACGTTAGCTGAAACGGGTCTTGGGTGACGCACAGATAATCGACCGAGATTAAGGAGGAAATGAACAATGGGGGCCTTACAGGAACAGTATGTGGTTGACACTGAAGGCAACAAGACAGGGGTGATTCTTTCACTCCAGCAGTATGAGCAGTTGATGGAAGATCTTCACGACTTGGCTATTGTGGCTGAACGTCGAGAGGAAGAACCCATTAGCCTTGAAGAGATGAAACGGCGCCTGAAGGAAGATGGGTTCTTATAACATCAACTTCAAGCCATTGAAATGGGAGGATGAAAGGTATTACACATAATATCCCAGAAAGACGACTGAGAGAAAGAATTGGAATTTCTCTGGGAATTTATTAATTTATCGGGTACTGATAAAAGAAGAGGGCTATGGTGGAAAGTTTGGAGATAGAAAAACCAGAAGAAATCAGGTTAGCCCATGGGGGTGGAGGACGTTTTTCCCAACAGTTGATAGAAGAAGTATTCCTGCCGATTTTTGGGAATGAATATCTAAATCCGTTGGATGACAGTGCAGTGCTTAATATTCTTTCCTCTCGTATTGCATTTACAACAGATTCTTTTACAGTTGATCCCGTATTCTTCCCCGGCGGCGATATCGGGAGGTTAGCAGTCTGTGGAACTGTGAATGATATTTCCATGGTTGGTGCAAAGCCCCTTTATCTCAGTGCAGGGTTTATTATTGAGGAAGGCTTTTTGATCAGCGATTTAAAACGGATTGTTAAATCAGCCAGTGAAGCTGCAGAGGAAGCAGGCGTTATGATAGTAACAGGGGATACTAAAGTTGTCCAGCGGGGAAAAGCAGATGGGATTTATATCAATACTTCAGGGATTGGAGTCTTAAGAGAAGGGGTGCAAATTTCAGCATCAAAAGCCCAGATTGGGGATTCTATTGTGGTAAGTGGCCCGCTGGGATATCATGGTATGGCAGTTGTGACATCCCGGGAAGATTTTGGTTTCAGAACAAAAATTAAATCAGATGTTGCTCCACTGAATCATCTTGTGGAAAGGATGTTAGAGACAACAAAACATATTCATGCCATGAGAGATGCAACAAGGGGTGGAGTAGCAACCGTTCTCAATGAAATTGCTGGACAGTCCGGAGTGGCAATTGAGTTAGAAGAAACAAAAATTCCTGTGGCTGAAGAGGTTAAGGGGGCCTGTGAACTTTTAGGTTTTGATCCTCTTTACGTGGCCAATGAAGGTGTCTTAGTTGTCTGTCTTCCTTCATCTGAAGCAGAAAAGATTGTAGATGTAATGAGACAATTACCTATTGGCAAAAAAAGTGCGATTATAGGCAGGGTTGTGGCTGAGCCGACGGGGAAGGTAGTGCTTCGTACACAGATTGGAAGTCACAGAATTGTGGATATGTTGAGTGGTGAACAGCTTCCGCGAATCTGTTAACATCGTTCTTTTGTGTGTCTGCTGGGTTAGTACAAAGGAATAGTGAGATGAATCGAGAAAAATTACTTGAACGCGTAAAACGTGCTATTTATGAAGTAGAACCTAATGCGAAAATTATTTTTTATGGTTCCCGCTCACGTGGGGATTCAGTATCAGAATCCGATTGGGATTTTCTTATATTAGTCGACGGTCCTGTTGATTACGAACGTATAGACAGAATTCGGCACCGGCTTTATGAAATCGAGTGGGAATCTGGTGAAGTTCTCTGTTCTATTGTGCGTAGTCGTAAGGAGTGGAATAGTTCATTTTATCGAGCGATGCCGTTTCGTCAAAACGTTGAACGTGAAGGAATTGTTTTGTGATGGAATCGCGTAAAGATTTGATTCGTTACCGTTTAGCGAGAGCACGCGAGACATTGGAAGATGCACATATTCTGGCTGAGGTTAAGCATTGGAATGCATGTGTGAACCGTCTCTATTATGCTTGCTTTTATGCTGTATCAGCTCTTCTCATGCAGCGTGGCTTATCTTCCTCCAAACACACGGGGGGGTGCGGAGCCTCTTTAATCATTATTATGTCAAGACAGGGAAGGTTTCTAAGGAACTGGCTCAGATTTACAATGATCTTTTTGAACGGCGTCAGGAAAGTGATTACATGGATTTTATCAATTTTGATGAAGCTCAGGTTCGTCGTTGGTTTTCCCAAGCCCAGGTATTCGTGGAGCAGGTTGCTCATTTTATTGATAAGAATTAATCGAAATTAAAGAAATTAGTCTGTTCTTTTATTTGTCCTGCTACGGCGGGAAATATCTTTATGCTCTTTGGGTAAAGCTTTATTTTTACTCTTTTTTAGCTGCCTGAGAACTTCTTGATAGAATGCTTCCCAGCGTTCTGGTTTTTCATTGAAGTAAGCGAGGGATTGTTTATACTCTTCGTGCGTGAAGCCATATTTTTGAAGAACTGTACGGGAGGAATCGATGAATGCAGTTGAGTCAGAAGGAAATTGTTCTTTGAGTTTTAAAAGTTCAGTATAGACTTTAGCAAACCTTTTCTCGTGAGGTGGAAGAGAAAAATTCTCCTTCTTCGCACAGTTTATAAACAATAGAAATAGTAAACCTAAAAAGATATATTTTGTGTTATTGTTTGTCACGGGAAACAATAAATAAAATCTCTTAATCAAAGTCAAGGATATTCTTTATCATTGAATAGAAAAAAGCTCCGCATTCTTCAGGTCTGTTCATCGAACTCGTGGGGTGGGATGGAGATGGTGGCAGTTCAGACTGCTCGAAAACTGAAAGAACGGGGTCACACAGTCAGTTTTCTTGCTGGTGCAGATTCTCAGTCAGAAAAAGCTCTTAAAGATTCCGATATTTTCCTTTTCCCCATAGCAGACAAAGGATATGTTGATCCACTCGGGGTTATAAAAATCAGCAATTGGATAAGAGAAAGAAAGATTGATATTGTTCATGCACATTATTCAAAAGATATCTGGAAGCTGGTTCCTGCTCTTTCTGATGAGAGGGAAATTCCTTTGGTTCTCACGAAACATATTGGAACAATGAAGCCCAAGAAGGATTTTTTCCACTGTTTAATTTATAGAAGAGTTGATGCTGTAATAGGAATCTCAAAACTCATCCAGCAGAATGTTATCAGAACCCATCCCATTGCCCCAGACAAAGTTACGTGGATTCCCAATGGTGTGGACCTTCGAGTCTTTGATAAAAAGAAAGTAGATAGAAACTCGGTCAGGACTTCGCTGGGAATTCCTTTGGATGCTTTAGTGGTGGGTATAGCTGGTAGGCTAAACTGGTGGAAAGGCTACAGAGAATTTTTAGAGATGGCACACCAGATTGCGAAGCTTCGTCCCTCTGTTTATTTTATAGCAGTTGGCGGAGCCACAGTGGGAGAGGAAAAAGAAGCAGAAGAAATTCAGAACTTTGCTCGTTCTCTCAACCTTGGGAAGAATCTAATCTTTACAGGTTTTAGAAAAGATATGGTTAATCTCTTTTCTGCGATGGATATTTTTGTCTATCCTGCTTATGCTGAAGCTTTTGGCCTTGTCCTTATTGAAGCCATGTCTCTGGGGCTTCCTGTAATTTCTTCAAACTGTGACGGTGTTCCCGAAATCGTAGTAGACGGAGAAACAGGAAAATTAGTTCCTCCAAGAAATTCAGAAATTTTAACAAAAACAGTTCTGGAAATATTGGATAACAGAGAGAAAATGAAGAGGTTCGGAAGTGCCGGGAAAGATAGAGTTTTGAAGATTTATGATCTTGATAAAGTGATTTCCCAAACCGAAAAATTATATGAAAAACTTTTAAGCGAAAGAAGAAAATATGGCAGAAGAAACGTGGGTTGATCTTCATCTTCATACTAATTTTTCCGATGGTCTTTTAACTCCTACGCAGGTAGTTGAGAAAGCAAAAGAATTGGGTTTGAGAGCAGTAGGGATTACAGATCATGACACAATAGATGGTATTTCTGAAGCTGTGGAAGCAGGAACACGCTTTGGTGTGGAGGTTGTCCCCGGCGTTGAGTTAAGCAGTCAGTACAATGGACAGGATATTCACATTCTTGGTTACTATTTTGATCCAGATCATCCCCGTTTTATGGAATACTTAGAACGTTTTAGAAAAGAGCGGTACAGAAGAGCAGCCAAGATGATAAAAAATCTCAACCATATCGGAGTTTACTTAACAATGGCTGAGGTTAAAGAAAAAGCTAAGGGGGGATGTATTGGCAGGCCACATCTGGCAGAAGTCCTGATGGAGAAAGGATACGTTGAGACTTTTCAAGAAGCTTTTCAGCGTTATATTGGCCACGGCTCTAAATTCTATGAGGAGAAATACAAGATTTCTCCGGAGGAAGCTATCGGACTGATTTCAGAAGCAAAGGGCTTGTCTTTTTTAGCTCATGCAGGTTACTCTGTTTCAAATGCAGCAATTTCCTATTTTATAAAATCTGGTTTGGATGGAATCGAGATTGTTCATCCCAAGTTTGATGCACGCCGTACCCGCCACCTTCAGGAATTGGCTCAGAGTTACGGTCTTTTAGTCAGTGGTGGATCGGATTGTCACGGAGGTAGATATGGACGTTTTTATATTGGTACCTACAATGTTCCCTATGCTATTCTTGAGGAAATGAAAAGAGTACTGAGAGCAAGGTGGGACGTAGATCATTCGAACCCGTAGAGACTGTTGAAAAACCTGATGGAGGAACTTGTGGCAGACGTTCGGAAGATACTGGTAATCAAGTTAAGGGCTATAGGTGATGTGGTACTCTCTACTGCTGTGCTCCCGAGTTTGAGAAAATTCTACAGGGATGCGAAGATACATTTTATGGTTGAATCTCCGGGGAAGGAAGTTTTAGAAAATAATCCGTACGTAGATCAGATTGTTGTTTTACCTTTAAAAGAGTGGAAAAAATTGTCAGGAGTAAAGGCTAAGCTGTCAGGGCTCCGTTTTTTGAGAGGGATCAGGAAAGAAAAATACGATCTTGTATTCGATCTATTTGGGAATCCCCGAAGCGCTTTCATCACCTGGATAGCAGGGGCACCGCTGCGGGTTGGTTTCTCTTTTCGTGGGAGAAAATATGCATACAACAAACGGATAGTGCCGCGGGGTGGAGAAGTGCACGAAGTGGAATTCAACTTAGATGCACTTCGAGCGTTGAGTATTCCTGTTATTAAAGTTTTTCCCCTTTTCCCTATTCCCAAAAAAGACAAAGATTTTATAGATAGATGGATAAAAGAGAATGGTCTTGAAAAAAGTTTTTTAGTAGGACTTAACCCATGGGGAACCTGGCAGGCCAAAAGATGGGGATTGGGAAAGTTCGCTGCACTTGCTGATAGATTAGTAGAAACTTATCAGGCAAAAGTTGTTGTTTTATGGGGGCCTGGCGAGCGTGAATATGCAGAAAAAGTAAAAGCTTTAGCTCGTCATCCAGTGTTTATTGCTCCTGAAACTTCTTTGAAAGAGCTGGGTGCGCTTCTCTCCAGGTGTCAA
>CAZPNF010000105.1:6213-6754 GCA_964587715.1 uncultured bacterium
TTCTGGTCCAATGCACATTTCTGTTGCTGTAGGTACAAAAACAGTTGGAATTTTTGGCCCGACCCGATGGCAGCTACAGGGACCGTACGGTAGAGGTCACGGTGTTGCTTACAAAAAAGGTCTTGCCTGCTTAGGATGCAATCGCCTGTCGTGTGAAAAAATGACCTGCATGAAGGATTTGAGTGTGGATGAAGTAATGGAAGTTGTGGAGCAGGTGCTTGGAAAAGATTTTCATCGTCTCGCAGAGGCTCTACCTCTGCGAAAAATAAATAACACAGCTTATGACGACTAGAAATCATCGGGCACTCGAAAAATTAGGTGGGGTATATTCCATTACAATCACTGAAATCATTGAATCCTTTTGCTTTTATCAAGACAAAAAAGCTATATTGTTCATCAGATGCTAAAATATTTAAAACTCGAGGACGAAAATTTAAGTCTATCTATATATTCAATAAGAAGAAAGTTGATTTCAGCGAAGAGATAGTTTTATGAAGACTGCTCATAATCGTCTATTATTTTTTGCAAATCATCTAGTAAT
>CAZPNF010000106.1:0-6716 GCA_964587715.1 uncultured bacterium
CTATACTTTTGTAAATTCTAAGCACGAAATCCTAAATCCTAAACAATATCGAATGATCGAAATTCAAATGGTCAAAACAATACTCACCCGTTTTTATTATTTTAAGCATTAGGATAATGTCGGTTATTCCCATTTTACAAAAGTTCAGTTAAACATACTCGCTTTTTTCAAAGAAGTAGGCACCGAGCAAAACCATTACCAGAGAAAATCCTGCCAGTAGAATAAAGTCAAATATAACTGAAAATAAAGAAGCATCTATCAGCACACCTCTTAAACCATCTACACCGTATGTTAACGGATCCATATAAGAAATGTATTTCAACCACACTGGCAAATTGTCCAGCGGATAGAGAGCTCCTGACAGAAAGAAGAGCGGGAATATAACAAAATTCATTATTAGACTGAACCCATGAATATCCCTCATCCTGGAAGCAAATATTAAACCCAGTCCAATGAACGTGGACGAGATTAAAAGCATAAAAAGAATGGACAACAACAGGGGGGCTACCCCAGCAATCTTAAAACCCATAGCTACTGAAATAGTTAAGATTAAAAGTCCTTGTATAACAGCAGTTGTTGTGCCTCCTGCTATTCTGCCCAGCACAATGGAGACTCTGTTAACAGGGGCAACCATTATTTCCTTTAGAAAACCGAAATCGTGAAAAAATTCTTTGTCTGTCGCATTTTAGAACCCCCTACAAGACTAATGGTTAAGATGTTGGCCGGGTGAATCAGTCATCTTATGTGATTCCACGTTACATGACCTTAACCCGACACCTTTCTGCTGAGCCGAATAATGAGGGTTGACTGTATCGTTATGTAAAACCAGAAAAATACATTTTCATGATTGTGTTACTTCCAATCGACGGCAAGATTACGAACTGAATCATTAACTGACGCCGTTAATTTCTTTGTTTCTATATTATCTATATTTAATAAATAAATATCCATACGGAAGCTATCTATTGGTTTAGAATAAATAATTTTTGAACCATCGGGAGACCAGATTGGATCTTGGTAACTATCTGGATCTTTAGTTAGGTTCTTTGTAGTTTTATCTTTCAAATCCAAAACAAATATATCCGCTTTTTTGTACATAAAGCTAGATACAAAAAGAATTTTACTCTCATCGGGCGACCAGCGGGGAGAAAAATCCTGAACCTCATTTTGTGTTAAATATTCAACCTCTTTTGTGGTTGTGTCAAGAACAGCAATTTCAGGTTGGTCAGCAGATAACTTTCCCGATGAATTGTAATAAACATATGTTTCTGTTATTAAGATCCTGGCGCCATCTTTTGACCAATCTGTTGCAAATCTACTTCTATTCTCTGTTTCTACTAAGATCCTTTCATTTTGCCCGTTGCTATTGATTACATATAGATCATTTATCAAAGAGAAATATCCTTTTCTCCTAGCAAAAATTATACTTTTCCCATCTGGTGACCAAATAGGCATTCCACCGTTCCACGTTAGTTTATACAACAAATTCCCATCATTATCCATAACCCATATTGGATGATATTCTAATGCCGATTCTGGACCACCTTCTACAGTAATTTTTGACTTATCTGGTGACCATCTTGCCATCTCATAAAATTGCCTAATATATTCGGGAGAATCGTGATGTGCAATAACTTTTACATGCGATCCATCAGGCTTCATGGTACATATTTCACTAAATTTTATTGATCTGCGAATAAAGAGAATTCTCTCTCCGTCCCCATCCTTTTGACTGTCAACAGGGTTTTTGGTGCAAGAAAAAAGTATGAGAACAATTACTGAAAAAATTGAAAATAGTTTAAGGATGTTCATTGTGTTACCCTTTATTTTTTTCAGAGACTAGTTGAATTGCTTTTATTTCCAGTCCATTACATTATTATAAATACTATCCAGGGCTGTATTTGTTAAGCTATTAACAACTCCTGATTGAACATCTATTATAAAAATATCCTCATAAGGATTATAACCTTCTGACTGATCGGATTTTGAGCAAGCTATTTTCCCCCCGTCAGGGGACCAGGTGAAAAATAAATACACATCTTTAGACCCAAAAGTTAGTTGTCGGATACTATCTCCTTTTGATGACATTAAGTATAAATTGTTTGTATAGCGAATAGAACCAACATTCTTTGTTGTATAGGCAATTAATTCCCCATCTGGAGATATACGAGCCCATCCTTCTCTCAAATCATTATCCGTAAGATATTTTTTTGTATTGCTTAAAATATCATAAATAATAATCTCGCTATCATCTGAAGTTTGTTCGCCTGTTGTATCCCGATATGTATAATACTCATTTAAAATTAACTTTGTATTATCATCAGGAATTATATCTAAAAGTTGATAAATATATCCTGAATTGGTACCGGGTGGTCCTGTCTCCGCAAATATTAGTGTATCTTCATTCATAGAGTTAATATTTATCTTGTAGATGTCATACGTATCAGAAAAATATCCCCTTCTTCTTGAATAAATAACTTCTTCCCCATCTGAAGTCCAAGTCGGCATGTAACCATTCCAGGTCAATCGATACATTAGATTGCCTTTCATGTCCATCAACCACAAGGGCCAATATTCTAATGTAGAACCTGGGCCTCCCTGTACCACAATTTTCGACTTATCCGGCGACCAACGAGCAAACATATAACCTTCGGGATAATATTCGTCATCGCTGTAATTATGATGAGCGATAACCTTTATACCCGATCCATCAGGCTTCATTGTGCATATTTGACAGAATTCTTTTGAGCTACGAATAAAGATAATTCTCTCTCCGCCCTCGTTGTCTCCTGTATCAAAAGGGTTTTTGGTACAAGAAAAAAGTATTAAAACAATTATTGAAAAAATTGAGAATTGTTTGAAGAAGTTCATTATGTTACCCTCGACATTCTCTCAATGTTTTTAAGAAACCCAACTTTACCGCTCTCGAAGATAGACAGAATCAGCCAGTGGAAAATTCCGTTCAGGCGTCGCAGTCAGGGCTTTTCAGTGGAAGCATGCAGAAGCAAAAAATACAGAAAACACTACGCCCCCGTTCAGGCTTCAATCGTCAGTTCTGGCTGTATATCTGTAGAATATTCTGTTTAAAGAACTATATTATTCTATTTCCGTTTATTTTCGAATTAATGTAAAGAATATAATTAGGAAAGTCAAGGAATCTTTGAGGTAGCTTTTGGAGAACGGAACAGGCATACTACCACACTGGTGAAGCTGGGGGTGTTTGGGGAAAAACGTATAGAAGGGTACGAGGATATTATGAATTCTCGGAATCAAGAGTTATCATTATTCCCAAAACTACTCAGAACTGATCCAAGAATTCCTCCAAATGTAACTGTAAGTAAAGAAACTGAAAAAAAGAAAAAACCAAATGGCTGCCCGGCGTAGAGAAAATAAAAAATTTCGATCAGGGAAACAATTACTCCAACAAAAATCAGAGCAAGGACAAAACGGTGTCGGGGAAACAGACTATAAAAAAACAAACCAAGAGGGAAAATAAATACAAAAACAAAAGCCAGTTTACCCGTGATAGCAAAGCCCATTCTCAATAAATAAGGAAGATAATCAATGCCCCCTCGAACTACTCCACAGGGACGGCCGTCTATTACTAATCTTTCTACTCCCCGGTTAAACGTAGCCGCTACGTGATGAGTTTCACGATCCATAAGAACTGATCTGGCCTTGAGACAGATTAAGGAACCATTTAGACCTGTCAGGGGAGTACGAACTCTGAAGTGGATATCTTCACGGTTCTGCCCGAGTGTGAAGTCCCTTTCATCTGGATTGCGTGAGAGAGAAACGATTCTTGCCGGACCTGTCTGTGTGAGATTTTCTGTCCGAAGCCATACTTCTATTGTCATCTGAGAAGTTCTGCGAAGCGCACGAACGATTTTTTTCGCCGGCACTGTAGATCTTAAAAAATTGCCATCACTTATCATTACCCCCCTGCCGCTTCTTAACCATTTGAGATCTCTACAAACCAATGACAAAGGTTCACCCACTCCTGAAAGATCGTTCAGAGTATCACCAACATCTTCTGAAAAAGAATAGAGCACCACTGCACCATTTGCACTGCGTTCTTTTATATTATTCATTCCTGATTGGTAAAGAGTCCGTATTTCAGACAGGGAAAGTGATTTTTTATATATCGCCACCAGGGAAACCTCTCCTTCCCACTGTCTGTCAAGTGTTTCCTCGTTTCCTATGAGTAGATGAAAATTCTCATCCCAATTTTTCAGGTTGTTAATTCTCAGAGGCAGTAATATTAGAATGGTAAAAAAAGCTGCATAAAGCAAAATGACTACAAAACGAAAAGAAAACTTCTGCCATGCTCTGTGAATTACAAGAAAAAGTTTCTTCAGCCAGCCCCATTTTCCCATTCCATAAAAACCAAGTACAGTACCTGTAGTGTTGGTTATAATATCAATTATAGATGTAGAACGCTCTAAAAAAAGTTGAGATCCCTCGACAAACGTGCTCAGAAGAGCACCTGCAAAAATGGGAATACAGAGTCTGATCTTGGTTCTTTTTGCCCTGTCACCATGGATTAAGAAAAAGAGAAGTATACCGAACGGGAAGAAAAGCAGTATATTGTTCACAACATCAGGGAACCTTGCATGAAAGATAAAAGCGATACGGTTCGGGAAACTGGAAGAAAAAAATTGTTTGAAATAAAAAAGTGAAAAATCAAAAGGAGCCAGCGTTAAGATAAAAAGATAAATAAGATAGACTCCCAAAACTCCAGGCACCCGGATTTTCCTCTGCCAGCAATTTTCTCTGTAACTACTTAAATTCATAACACCCGGGAAATCCTCTGTAAAATTTCATATTACCACGATTCAGAATCGGAAATTACAATTAGGGATAAGATAACAGATTCAAAAACCTTTCGCAAGAGTTTTTATCCATTTCTATCTTTGGCATATTTCCCTTGAAAAATAAAAAATATTTATATAAATTGTATTTTACGGTACAATATTCACTTAAATCTTGTAAACTTTCATTTGTGCTTTGCTTAAATTCTCATGACAATTATTTTAAATAAAATGAAAAAACAAGAACTGATTTCCAATATCATTATTCCTCTTTATCTTTCTTTTATTATAGTACTTGCCGGGTATATTCAGGAAGCAATGGGAGGAATCAATGATTTACCTGCAGGTGGAAGAGCACTCAGCATGGGAGCTGCTTATGCTGGAGTAGCGGAAGGCCCTGAATCAATCTTTTTCAACCCGGCAGGCTTATCACAGAGCACAAAACCTGCTTTCTCTTTCTTTATCTCCAGACTTTACAATCTTAAAGAACTCACCTATCAGAACCTTTCCGCAGTCTTCCCCTCGCCGTACGGAAGCTTTGGCATTTCACTTCAAACTTTTGGCCGCACTCTTTATCGTGAGAACCGACTTGCATTTGGCTGGGGAAACAGATACGGTAAAAAATTTTATTACGGTCTTTTAATCAGCAGAGTTCAGATTCAAATCCAGAAATATGGATCAGCCTCAGCCTTCTTATTTGACGGAGGTTTTCTTCTCAAATTGGGTAACAGCACCAGATGTGGTATTGCAATTACAAACCTCAATCAGGCTGAAATTGGCAGATCAAAAGAGAAAATGTCTCAAATCACCAGGGTGGGTATCAGCACAATACTGTTTACAGGAATACTTTTCTCTGTAGAAATTGATAAGGACAAAAGATTCCCTGCCCAACTAAAAGACGGGTGCGAAATACGCTTTCTCCCTGGCTTTAGTTTGAGGTGCGGATTTGGAAGAAAACCTTCCTATTTCTCCGCTGGTATTGGTTTTGCGTGGAAAAACTTCTCTTTTGACTACGGATTCACCAGCCATCCAGTACTCGGCATAACTCATTATGGTACGGTTACACTCAATCTGGAAATATCTCGAAAAGAAATTCCGAAACTTACACGATAAAAGAGGAACTCCAGTGCTACTAAAATCGTTCTGCAAGATATTCACTGTTATTCTGGTTGAATTCTGTTTCATGCTGCCGCTTTCAGGCCAGACAGAAACTGAAGAAACACTTCTGGAAGGACAAACCGATGCAACAGCTTCGGAACTTTTAGAACGTCTCGAATGGTTTCGTCATCACCCGATGGACCTGAACAGGGCAACATCGAAAAAATTGGAATCTCTCCCTTTTCTTTCACCTATTACGGCCCGCCAGATTATAGATGACAGATCCAGGAACGGATTTTTTAGATCCTGGAGTGATTTTCAGAAACGACTGAATTTTGACAAAGACTTCTTGATTCATTTGAGACCATATCTTAAAATCTCCAAGAAAAAATCGAGAAAAGAGAAATTACTAAAACTCAGATGGCGGCGACAAAAATCCTTCCCCAGAAAATCAGGATACGAGAGAGGAGTCTATTATGGTTCTCAATGGAAAAACTACCAGCGAATTAGCTTTCATTTTTCTGGCCATTTTCACGGCGGACTGCTTGCGGAAAAGGATCCAGGAGAGAAGAAGTGGAACGACCATTTTGTCGGATATTTTACGGCAGAGAAGCTATCTATCCTCAAAAAACTTATAATTGGAAATTTTAGAGCAGAGGTAGGTCAGGGACTCGTACTCTGGGGACCGTATGGATTATCAAAAGGAGCAGATCCTTTAGCTCCGGTAAAGAAACGGGAGAGGGGAATTCTGGGCTTTCGCTATTCCAACGAAAACAGCCGTTTCACAGGTGCAGCAGCAGAAATTGG
>CAZPNF010000107.1:0-6709 GCA_964587715.1 uncultured bacterium
TGAGCCTTTGCGGGTTATTACTGGTGGATTGCCAGACATTCCAGGTAAAACAATTCTGGAAAAACGCAGCTATGCCATGAAGCACCTAGATCATTTGAGAACAGGACTCATGTGGGAACCTCGAGGACACGCTGATATGTACGGCGCGATAATAGTGAAGCCAGTTACTCCTGATGGGGATTTAGGGGTTTTGTTTATGCACAATGAAGGTTTCAGTACCATGTGCGGTCACGGTATAATTGGATTGACAACGGTGGTGTTTGAAACAGGCATGGTGGTTAAAGAGGGCTCGAATCCTATTTTGAAAATTGATACTCCTGCTGGAAGGGTTACTGCTACTGCGCATCGAGAAAATGGAAAAGTTAAGAGTGTTTCTTTTTTGAATGTGCCGTCCTTTGTTTATAAAAGAAATCAAAAAGTCGAAGTCCCGGATATCGGGTCTGTCGAATACGATGTGGCTTTTGGAGGAGCCTTCTACGCTTTTTGCAATGCAGAAGATCTGAATGTCGGTCTGGAAGCAAAGGATTACAATCAACTAATCGATATTGGAAGACGTATCAAGTATGCTGTTATGGGCAGTATAGAGATTAAACATCCCTTTGAAGAGGATCTGGGTTTTTTGTACGGTACAATTATAGTGGGAATGCCTCTGGACCCCTCTCATCATAGCAGAAATGTTTGTATATTTGCTGAAGGAGAGGTTGATCGTTCTCCGACTGGTACTGGCGTCAGCGCAAGGGCAGCTATTCATCATTTCAAAGATGAGCTACCTGTTGGACACTCGATTACCATTGAGAGCATACTTGGGACCTGCTTTGATGTGCGTGTGGTAGAAACGATTCAATTCGGCGGGCACCCGGCTGTTATCCCGGAAGTTACGGGAAGTGCGTTTATAACAGGCCAGAACAGGTTCTATTTTGATCCTGCGGATCCTTTGAAGAACGGTTTTATTTTTCGGTAATTGATAGATATTTTGTTCTCACGCAAAGGCGCTGAGAACGCAAAGGTTTTTATAATAACATTTTTGTTTGTTTTTCTTTGCGTACTTTGCGTCTTGGCGTGAGAGAAGAATAAATTT
The DNA here is from genome assembly GCA_964587715.1 of uncultured bacterium. Taxonomy (GTDB): domain Bacteria; phylum Zhuqueibacterota; class QNDG01; order QNDG01; family DSAB01; genus CAYYPT01. The sequence continues at coordinate 1,079 of CAZPNF010000107.1, forward strand.
TTTGCGCAAAGGTGCTAAGGACGCAAAGGATTAATAGTTATAGGTAGAATATGTATAAACAAAAAACAAACTGGCGAGTATTTTTAACTGTACTCATAATTGTTTCTTCTGTTCTTGTTTTGCTGGGTTGTGCAAACAAAGCTCTCAGGAAACCCTCGGTATCAGAATCTGCACTTTTCAAAAAGCTTCGCGTTTTGATGCCTGAGGCAGAAATTAAAAAAATCGAGCCTGATTCTCTTTTCAAAGAAGCTTACGAGATAAAGTTAATTCAACCGCTGGATCATCAAAATCCCAAAAGCAAAAAATTTACTCAGCGAATCTATCTGTCCCACATGGGTTTCTCAAGGCCGGTAGTTTTTGTAACAGAAGGGTACTCGATACCGCGTAATCGCACCAGTGAATTGAACAGAATTCTCAGAGCAAACCAGATCAGAGTTGAGCATAGGTTCTTTGGAGGATCAAAGCCCGATTTAATGGAATGGAAATATCTTAACGTGAAGCAAGCTGCTTCTGATCATCACAGGATTGTCCAATTATTTAAGAAAATATATAATGGGGAATGGGTCTGTACTGGAATAAGCAAAGGAGGGCAGACAGCGCTTTTTTCCAGGCGTTTTTATCCCAATGATGTTGATGTAACAGTTGCCTATGTTGCACCAATGAATTTTGCTCAGGAAGATCCCCGAATAGACAGATTTATAAAAAACAACGGTGATGAAGAGTGCAGGGAAAAAATAAAAAATTACCAGATTATGCTGCTGAAAAACAGGGATAGAATTATTCCGTTTTTTGACGATTATGCTGAAAAGAAGAAGTGTCACTTTTCTATCGGGTTTGATGTAACATTTGAATACGGAGTGTTGGAATATCCTTTTACCTTCTGGCAGTGGGGAAACAGCAACTGTGATTCCATCCCTCAGGCAGGTGCCTCTCCTGAAGAACTGTTTAAACACTTTGTTAAAGTTATTCCATTTAAATCTTATTATTCAGATGAGTCCATAAAATCTTCAGAACCTGCATTCTACCAGTTCTGTACTGAGCTGGGATACTACGGCTATAACTACAATCCGCCAGAAGTTAAAAAGCTGCTTAAGGCAGTACCTCATCCTACCAATACTTTTTTTGGCCCAAAGGATGTCTCGCTGACATTTAAGCCCCAGGTTATGAGGGACGTCAATGATTGGCTGCAAAATTGGGGGAACAATATAATCTATATATATGGTGGGTTAGATCCATGGTCTGCAACAGGGGTTGTTTTAACAGGGAAAGCCAATGCTTTAAAAATAGTTAAAAAGAACGGTAATCACAGAACCAGGATCAGAAATTTATCCAAGGAGAATAGAGAGAAAGTTTTTTCTACATTGGAGAAGTGGGGTTTAAAAATTCAAAAGTCAAATATGAAAATGTAAAATAAAGATCAGTACTGGGTAGCTGAGAGCCCTCGCTCTCAGCTAATGGTGGCAAAAAGGCAAAAGGCCCACCCGTCCCTAGTAAATGCTGTCCTTCTGAGCACTTCACTGTCGTTCAGCACAGGCTCTGCGAAGAATCTGGGGGAGGGAGAAGGTTCAAAGAAAGAATAAAAGGCTTACGCCTTAAATCCTTCTCTTTAAGAGAAGGCATCTCTGAGAATCCCCGAGAGATCGTTCCAGAGACCACTTCGTTTATCTCTGGAACGATCTTGGAAAAATTAAGATATCTACACTAAAGGAGGAATACAAAATGAAGTCTATTAAATTGATTTTTCCCAAAGTTGCTATTTTGGGTACAGTTATATTTTTTGTTTTTTCTGCTTTTGCCAGTGATATCGAGAAAAACGAACCTGCTGATTTTTGTACTGATATTGTAGTGGGGAAGCTTGCCTCAGTAGACGGTTCAGTAATTACCTCTCATACAGTAGGAGGTAACAGTGATTCCAGAGTCAGAGTAGTCCCAGCGCAGAAGTTTAAGAAAGGTGCAATGGCTCCTGTTTATTACGGTCTCCAGAATGTAAAAAATCCCCTGGGTGATTACGGTGAAATACTTGGATATATACCTCAGGTAAGAAAGACCTATGCCTATTTCCACACAGCCTATTCTCACATAAATGAGCACCAGCTGGCCATTGGCGAAACCACCATGAGCCAGAGAGAAGAGTTAAAGGTAGATCGTAAAACCGGCAAGCAGATAATGACTGTTGAACAGGCAATGATATTTGCGCTAGAGCGGTGCAGAACCGCAAGAGAGGCTATTAAACTGATAACATCTCTTGTCGAGAAATACGGCTTTCTCCCCTCTTGTGCATCAGAATCAGAAGCCTTGTGTATTGCTGATCCCAACGAGGCCTGGATTCTTGAAATCTTCAGTGTGGGGCCAGATTGGACTCCAGAAAGTGGAAAACTCGGTGCAATCTGGGCTGCAGAGAGAGTGCCTGACGATCATGTTGCCATTGTTCCCAACTGGAGCGTTATTAAAGAAATTGATCTTAATAATCCGGATTATTTCATGGCATCGAAGAACTACATGCAGGTTGCCATTGATCACGGCTGGTATAATCCTAACAGCGGTAAACCTTTTATATGGCAGGAGGCTTATTCCCCCATTCCGAGAGAGTGGGCAATCAGTCGTCTCTGGTTATTCTACAGTACTGTAGCACCACATTTTAAAAAGTGGCCCAACAAAAAACTCACTAATCCTTACAAAGGATATGATGCATATCACCAGTATCTTGAACCCATCTCATACTACCCATTTTCAGTTAAATCTGAGAAGAAACTCTCTGTCCAGGATGTAATAGCATTCCAGCGTTCTGTTTTTGAAGGCACAATTTACGACATGACTGCAGATTTCAACTGGATGGTACCGGACGGCAAGGGTGGTATGATAAAGAGTCCTTTTGCTACACCTTTCCCCACAAAAGACATGAGAGAACTACTTGACATTACTTACCGCAGAATGGTTTCCAGGGGCGGTTACGGTATGGTTGCTCAATTGAGAGGATGGCTGCCCGATCCCATTGGAGGAGTTTATTGGTTTTACCTCGATAATCAGTACGTAAGTCCTTATGTTCCCATCTATGCGGGTGTCCAGGAAATTTCCCCTCTATACAAGACCTACGATCCTGATAAGTTCAGTGAAAATTCAGCCCGTTGGGTCATTGATTTTGTGGACAATCTCCTCTACCTGAAGTGGCAGGAAGCAGCAAAAGATTTAAGGGTTGTTAGAGATTCTCTGGAGACGAGCTTTTTTAAGCAGCAGCCTTCGATAGATGCAAAGGCTCTTGAATTGTATAAGAAAGTTTCTTACTAATTATACCAGAAAATGTATGGAAAACAGTGTGATGGCGTATCGTAAATTGCGAAATTTGTTAATTACGAAGTATACAAATAATAAACAACATCTATAGTATTGGAGGTGCTTTAATGAGTATTAGTCAAAAAATATTAGATATCATCTCTCTTGAAGGCAAAGTTGCCATGATCACAGGAGGAGCTGCAGGTATTGGTTTGGGAACTGCTAACCGCCTGGCTGAGGCTGGTGCAAATATTGCTCTCCTGGATGTTAATGAGGGTAAAGGCATGGAATCTGAAGCAGAGATTAAGAAAATTGGAGTAAAGGCAAAATTTTACAAATGTGATGTAACGTCAGATTCTGACTGCAAAAAAGTTGCGGAAGATGTATATAATACGTTCGGAAGAATAGATATTCTTTTTAACAATGCCGGTGTAATAAGAAGGAAGAATACAGTTGATTTGAGCGAAGAAGAATGGGATATGGTAGTAGATGTTAGTCTAAAAGGAGTCTATCTTGTTTCTCATCATGTTATTCCCTATATGATTAAGAATGGCGGTGGAAGCATTATTAATACAGGTTCAGGATGGGGATTAAAAGGTGGACCAAACGCAGTAGCGTATTGTGCAGCAAAGGGAGGTGTTGTAAATCTTACTCGAGCAATGGCTATTGATCATGGAAAGCAAAATATCCGGGTGAATTGTGTTTCTCCGGGTGATGTGGATACTGAACTGCTGCACAGCGAAGCCAAACAACTTGGGGAAAATGATGCTGAATTTATGAAAGAGGCTGCAGATCGTCCTATCAGCAGGGTGGGGCAACCCGAAGATATTGCCAATGCAGCGCTCTTTTTCGCAAGCGATCTTTCCAGTTGGGTAACAGGATCGGTTCTGGTGGTTGATGGAGGAGGTTTGGCTTAGAGAGGGAAATAAAATTTACTGTTGATACAATTATTTAAGGATAGATGGATGAAAAACATAATTCGGGTACTCATCATCTGTTTTCTTCCTCTTGTTTTGCTTTCCTGTTGTGTAAGCAGGAAGACAGATGATAGAGTCACAATTTTTGATTTTCCTGATGTTTTAAACATTAAAAATATTCCTTCTCATCCAGAAGATTGGTTCTCATTTTTCTTTTCTGATCTTGGTGCCTGGTATGGGTTTGCTCTTCCGGATACTTCTCATAAGTCGTTTTACGGGAGTTTTATAGGGCCATTTTTAATAACGCACGGGCGATGGTTGAGTCAGAGTCTGGTGAGATTGTCTCTTTATAATGTTGAAGATCAGCACGAAATAGATCTCTCCAATTCTGTTTACCCTAAGGTTCATTATTATCCCGGACGATTAGTCGAGAAGCTGCAAACAGAGAAAATATCTGTTCGACTTGATCTATGTTTTATCTCCAGCCACTCGGCTCTTATACGTGCTGCGATTTCCAATATTTCAAACAAGCCTGTTAGATTGCGCCTTGGCTGGAAGGGAAATATTTTCCTGCCAAAAACTTCCATCGTAAGAGACAATCATGGAATTGCTGTAAATTTTAGCCAGAGCAAGATGAGTTTTGCTGTTAGAGTGCATGGAGATGTACCGATAAATTGTAATGTTGGAAAGGATAAGAGCGAATATGAGATTTTTATTGATACCACTTATACGCTTTCTCCTAAAACTTGTTTGAACACCTGCTTAATCCAATCTCTATTTTTTGATCAAAAGATGAAAAATAAAGAGGGAAAAATAATCAACGAAACTTTTCAAAATCCCGAAGGACAGTTTGTAAAAAACGCTGAGCGATGGAATGGATACTTAAAAAAGGAACTGTTGGCTGGTACCAGATGGTCAAAGCAGAAAGAATACAGAACTATTGCAGTAAAAGCCATCGAGACACTGATTACAAACTGGAGAAGTCCGGCAGGTGGTCTTCGCCACGATGGATTGTTCCCTTCTGCAGCGGTAAGCTATTTTAACGGCTTCTGGGCATGGGATTCGTGGAAGCATGCTGTTGCCCTGGCAGGATTTGCTCCTGAGCTTGCTAAAAATCAGATCAGGGCAATGTTTGATTATCAGGATAAATATGGGATGATTGCTGATTGCATTTATGCTGACAGCTCAGAAAATAATTGGCGCAATACCAAACCACCTCTTGCTGCATGGGCAGTCTGGTCGGTTTACAAAGAAACAAAGGACAAAAATTTTATCCAGGAGATGCTCCCTAAGCTGATGAAATATCACCAGTGGTGGTACACTTATAGAGATCACGATAGAAATGGACTGTGCGAATACGGTTCTACTGACGGGACAAGAATTGCAGCAGCATGGGAAAGTGGTATGGACAATGCTGTTCGTTTTGATCAAAGCAAAATGGTCC
>CAZPNF010000108.1:0-6707 GCA_964587715.1 uncultured bacterium
CCAGGTATTGGGCTTAATGATATTGGGTATTGGAGCTCTATCTTTAACATTTCGGACATTAATTTGATACCCTACACCCGGCATGTGATCAGTAGTCTCTAAAAAAACCTTTGCCAATGTAGTTGTATCAAGTGAAGCATTAAGGACCTCTACACTGGGATCAATATGATAATTTCCCCTATTCTCTGCAGAAGACTTTTCAAGAGCTTCATTAAAAATCAATTCAAGAAGAGCAGTCCCGTGAAGTTTTACAGAAAGCAAAACAGGTGAAGAAGTATCAGGAGGTGTATAGGTATATCCAGCCTCAATCGGTTTCGTTATTTTATTCGGAACCGGCGCTCTGTCTTCTATTCCCTTAATCTTTACTTTATAGTTAACAGAAGGCTGATGTGAAGACGTTTCTAAATGAATTGTAGTTAAAGATGCAAGTAGATAAGCATGCTTTACCTCAATATTGGGCTCGATAGTGTAATTTGATATATTCTCAGCACTGGCTCTGGAGAGAGGTTCATCAAACACTAAGGATAACGACATGGGGGTTCGAAGTTGAACTGATACTAATCTTGGAGAAACTGTATCCGGTGGTGTATAAGTGTACTCCACGCTATTTTGGGAACTCATGGGATTGGGCGTAAATGCCCTGTCATTTATATTTTTGACAGTAATCGTGTAAGTACCTCGTTTGTGCGGAGCAGTGAGGAGCCACACCTGAGAAAGAGTATTAGCATCTAAGACAGCATTTTTAACCTCTACGTAAGGCTCAATAGTATAATTCTCGCTTTTCTGGGACTCAACCGCATCGACAGGTTCGCTGAAAACCAGTTTAAGATAATCATTTGTAATGGCTGTTGCAGAAATCAATGAAGGACCCACTGTATCGACTGGACTCCACGAATATTTAAATTGACTGTATGGAGCAATCTCATTTTTCTTTGGTGAAGCATCTTTTATGCCCTTAACAGTAAGAATGTACTCCCCTGCAACATGCGGTGAAGTTCCCAGAATTACCTGGTTATTTGAAGAGGCAAGTACTGCACTCTCAACCTTGATGCTGTTGTTGATGACATAGTTTGCTTTGTTTTCTGCACTTTCTCTATCCAACCCTTCGCTAAAATTTACAATCAACATTTTATCACTTTTCAAAACTGCTGAGACAATAACAGGGGGAGCGTTATCTTCGACAACGTAGCTGTACCGACCAATTGTATTCGGGGCGATTTCATTTTGAGCAGCAGATGCATCCTGAATGCCGTTTAGTGTTATAACATAATCACCGGGAGAATGGGACGTTGTCTGAAGAATAATTTTTTTCATTGTAACATCAAGCATCGCATATTGAACTTTTATGCCGTTGGTGATTGCGTAATGCGTTGTATCTTCAACAGAAGATCGACTCAATGGTTCATCAAAAACAAGTTCAACCATAGTGGGATTGCGAAGGGTAACATTTAAAAGAAAAGGCGGAGTCGTATCTGGAGGCATATAAATATAACTCACCTGAGTGTTAGGCAAAATTGTATTGGGAGTTGTGGTCTGATCCTTAACTCCGTTAACAGTTACTGTATAAGTCCCTGCTATCGTATGCGAACTTGTTCCTAAAAAAACCTCCATCTGGGTCTGGCTTAGGCTGACATTCAAAATAGATATCCCGTTGTTAATGGAGTAATTTTCCTTTAATAAAGCTGATGTCGGCTCTAAAGGTTCACTGAAAACCAGTTCCACAGTCTGGTTCCCGTGAAGCTCTGCTCTACGCAGTGTCGGAGGCACTTTATCCTTAGAGATACACGAATAGGACTTCTCACTACCGGATGCAATGACATTTGCTGCGAGATCTTTAACCCCTTTGACAGTCAGTGTGTAATCGGTTCCTGGTTTCTGCAGCCCTGTTTTCAAGAAAACTTTTTCCCCCGTAGCGTCTAAGGTAGCTTCTTTTATACTCACCGGAGGAGAAGTTACATAATTGGCTGTATCCTCTGCTGAACTCTGATCAAGAGGTTCACTAAAAGTAAGAATTAAAAAATTATCGCCCTGGAGCTCGACTGTTAAAAGAACAGGAGGAGTATTGTCTACCAGAGGACACTCGTATGTCGCCTCGGTTCCAGAAGTAATAGTGTTTGGAACAGTTGCCCTATCCGTAATCGCGTGCACTTTTACAGTGTACGATTGCCCGGGTTGATGTGGTGCAGTTTTAAGATAAACTGTATTGAGAGAATCACCTACAAGTGAAGCCTGTTTAATTTCTACGGAAGGCTCTATCTGGTAATGAGAAATATCCTCAGCACTTGTACGATTAAGAGATTCGCTGAAATCAAGTTCCACCAAATCATTACCGTGAAGATTTGCCCGCAACAATTCAGGAGGGGAATTATCGGGAGGAGAGTACGAGTAATCTTTGTACGTACCAGATTTAATTGTGTTTGGAGGATCAACCAGATCTTTTATCCCATTTACAGTTATGCGATAATTCCCTGCAGAATGTGGTTTTGTCTGGAGGAAAACCATTGCACGATACACATCAAGAGTAGCTTTCAGTATATCGACGTGCGGCTGAATGGTATAGTTATTTACATCTCCTGCACTTACCTGATCCAGAGGTTCATCAAAAGTCAACTGCAAAAGATCATCACTGGTAAGTTCAGCATTATCTAAGGTCGGAGGTACAACATCAGGAGGAGTATAAGTGTAGCTACAAGAGTCGGCATTGATAAGGTTAGGAGGATTTGCTCTATCTCCCACGCCGCGAACAGTAACAGTATAAGTTCCTTCTACATGCTCTGTTGTTGTTAATGTCACTAAAGTTTTATTGGACTCAAGAACTGCCTTCTGGACTGTAACTGAAGGTTTAATTGTATAGTTTGACACATCTTGCGCAGTAGCAGGATCGATGTTTTCGCTGAACTCTAACTCCAACTCTGTTGTACTTTTCAGGCGAGCGGCAATCAGAACCGGGGCACTCGTATCCTGGGGAACCCACTGGTATGTAATCTGTGAATTAGATCTGATCAGATTATTTTCGCCATCCTTCACGTTGTTAATAGTAAGGGTGTAAGTCTGCCCTGGCGTATGAGGATCAGTAGAAAGATAAACCTGTTTAAATGTGCCATTGATGCCAGCACTGTTTATTTTAATTGGTGGTGATATAGAATAATTTGCAGGATTGAAAGCAGAGGTCTGGTCAAGAGGTTTATTAAAACTTACAGCGAGAAGATCGTTTCGATAAAGCTCTGCTTGTGTAATTTCCAATGGGGTCCCGGTGTCTCCGCTCCAGGTATAGGTAAATTGTGTGTTGTTCTCGATAGAATTCGGAACACTTGCCGTGTCCTGAACATTGTTAACCGTTAAAACGTAGGACCCATTGGAATGCTGAGTTGTGTAGAGATAAACAGTTTTTAGATCGGATTGCAATTCTGCCCGCTGGACAACAATTCCGCTATTGATCTGATAATTAGTTACAAGCTCTGCTGAAATTTTTTCTATTGGTTCACTAAAAACTATCTTAACCTTATCGATCTGCTCACAAACAACAGAAACAATTGTTGGTGGATTAGTATCGAACACCATGTAAGGAACTTCCTGAGAATAATCACTTTCGTTCCATTCTTTATCGTAAGCCGTTACGGCAAAGTAGTAGGTTTTACCAGGGACAAGATTGTCTACTGTATATTCAGTAACATTTCCAACATCTATGATTGTAGTATAAATGCCGGACTGGGTGCCGTAATATATCTTGTAACCTGCCAGATCAGGTTCAGTATTTGCCTGCCATGTAATTAAGACAGAACATGCAAGAAGCGGGGTAGTCAACAAAAACATTCCGATACCCACAAGCCAGCCAAAATATTTCTGTCTAAATAAGAGAAGGAACCTCCTCTCTGAGATATCGCGGGTATTTGACAATTTAATGCGAAGCAAGCTTCGGGGGATTAAACCCGACTTGTCCGCCTTCGGCGGATTAAAGAATCTCATCAATGTCACCTCTCTCATCTGCACAAATTATTCTCTCTTCTCTAATGCAAACCATATACCACCAAAGATGGTGTTACTGTAACCTCTTGAATACATTGGTATTATGCTATCAGAGAATTATAGGAAAAACCGCATAGATAAGAGATTCAGGAAAATCTTGCCTAGTTCTGGCTTGGAACGTTTTTCCTTAAAGAAAAAAATGGTGAAGCCTTAAATTCCAGCAAAAGGTAAATGTCTCAATGACAAAACAGGTATGTGTTGTTTTTTGAGTATTGGGACTTTGCTCATTTGGAACGATATTTTGTGGGACTGGGCGGCTTGCCTTTTTGCGCCATCGTTAGTGAACAGTTGACACATCCCTTAAAAAGGGGTGGGTTTTATCCGCCTAGGCGGATTGCACAGGACGGGTCGGGAGGAAATAAGCTTACGGTAATCACTGGATAATCAGGCTTCAAGGGTTTGCGAAAAGACAATTTCTTTTGTCTTCAATCAGTTTATTATATTATTACTTGATCCCGTTCTTCGGGACTACTTTTCTTTCTAAAATCCCGATAAAATGGGGATAAAGGAAAAGTACAATACCTTTTAATGGAGTAAATTTATTGGTTTGATGTACCAAATCCCCCTATAATCCTCCTTTGCCAACAGGGGGGATTTTTATTGAATCTCAAACCTTGCATTACTACTGCTCTATGAAATCCTTACGGATTAACTCCAATAGATCTCCTTGGATTTAAGGCGTAAGCCTTTTATTCCCTTTTTGAATTTCTTTCTTCCCGCAGAGGCTCTGCCTCTGAAATCCTTCTATCTCCTTGACTTTCTCAATGAAATAAAGTATATTCTTAAAAAGTAAGATGGTGTTAAGAAAGGAAGAAACCCTTGTCAAAAAAAACTAATACCCTTTTCCCTCTTTTCTGCAGTCTCTCAGCTTATCTTGTCTATGAGCTGACAAATGCACAGGGCCTATTCTGGGGCGACGGCGGTGAGTTTATCGCTGTCTCAAATACTCTGGGAATAAGGCACCCCTACGGTCACCCTCTCTCAAGATATTTTGATCCTGGAGATTGTCACAGAAATCACTTCCCGGAACTAAAAATAAATTTGGGCATCCTGCCCAGATATACAAATGAAGGAATCCAACCCATGAAAATAACATTAGCTCAACTTAATCCTACTATTGGAGATTTTGAGGGGAACCTCTCGAAAATTAAAAAGACCTTAAAAGCAGTAGAGAAGAATTCTCCTGACCTGGTGGTTTTTTCAGAGCTTTTTCTCACAGGATATCCACCACGGGACCTACTGGAAAGAAAAGATTTCATCCAGATGTCTCAGAAAACTCTGGAAACTCTCATTGAAATATCCAAAGAATTTCCTGATCCAGCGATCCTCTGCGGGACAATTCAGCCCACGAATAAAAACACAGGAAAGGGCCTTTACAACACTGCTGTTTTGATTCAGAACGGGAAAATTCTTTTTCAGCAGCACAAGTCTCTACTCCCCACTTATGATGTTTTTGATGAAGCAAGATACTTCGATCCTGCACCACATATTGAAACTTTCCCTTTCAAGGATGAAATACTCGGCATTACCATCTGCGAAGATGCATGGAACGATCCGCAGTTGTGGCCAAAAAGAATTTACTCCTCTGATCCTGTTGAAATTCTTGCCAGGAATAGAGCTACTATCTTTATTAACATCTCTGCTTCTCCATTTAATATTGGTAAAGAAAAAATCCGGTATCAACTACTCCACAATCATGTTGCAAAGTATGGGAAACCATTTGTTTTTGTAAATCAGGTAGGAGCTAACGATGAACTCATCTTTGACGGAAGAAGCATGGTCCTGGATGCTAACGGCGGTCTGATGGAAATCTTTCCATCTTTCAAAGAAAACATAAACACTATTGACCTCTCTAATCTTCCAAAACCCAAGAAATACATTCCCCAGGATACCACAGCTTCTGTATACGATGCTCTGGTTCTTGGAATCAAGGACTACATGGAAAAATGCGGCTTTAAGAAAGCAGTTGTCGGCCTTTCAGGCGGTATTGATTCTGCTCTCACCTACTGCCTTGCCAGAGATGCCATGGGTTCCAGAAATGTACTCAGCGTTTCAATGCCGTCGCCTTATTCTTCAAAATCCAGCGTTGAGGATGCCCGTAAGCTGGCGGAAAACCTTGGAGTAGAATTTAAAATTATACCCATTACGCCGATTTACAAAGCCTATCTTGAATCGTTGAAAAAACATTTTGGGGAGAAAAAAGAAGACGTAACAGAAGAAAACATACAGGCAAGGATAAGAGGAAACATTCTAATGGCTCTTTCCAACAAGTTTGAATATCTTACACTTTCCACCGGCAACAAAAGTGAACTTTCCGTGGGTTACTGCACACTGTACGGCGACATGAGCGGAGGCTTAAGCGTTCTTGCCGATGTTCCAAAGACAGTTGTTTACGAGCTTGCCAGATATGTAAACAGAAACTCAGAAATCATCCCTGTAGAAATTATTCAAAAACCTCCTTCTGCTGAACTGAAACCTGACCAGAAAGATCAGGACACACTTCCCCCTTACGAAATTCTGGATCGAATACTTCATCTCTATCTCGACATGGGATACTCAAAGGAGGAAATTATTGCTGAGGTACACGGGTTACTGAATAATGGCAACCCGGTAAAAGTAAAAGATTTTAAAGCTGTCCTCGGCAAGTTAAAGGTAAAACAAACCGTCGGGGTTTGCTGATT
>CAZPNF010000109.1:0-842 GCA_964587715.1 uncultured bacterium
CAGGTAAGTGGTTAATCCAGATATCAAAAATGATCTAACTGTAATTATACCTGCCAGCGGAATCAAGAACGGTCCCATACGGCGGAGACCATCACGCCAGTGAACAGTCTCACTGCTCTGGTGTGATGTACCGGATATATTATGGATCTTCCAGTATAGTAAAAGAGAACCCAAAATTCCAGCCACCGAAAGCCACGGCAATTTCCCAGCAGTGAGATGCGCCAGAGCTGTTACTATTACAAGCGGGCCAAGTGTACGTCCGAATTCTCCACCGACCATCCACACGCTCATACCGCGGCCGAGATTGGGACCAGACAACCTGCCAGTTATAACCGGGCCTACAGCATGAAATACAGCAGAACTAAATCCCACTAAGGTAAGAATTCCAGCCAGCCATAAATAGCTTGGCAGCAGCCCAAGAAAACTCATCATAACGGCAGTAAGAGCAGGCGCCAGAAAAACCCAGTAATTGAGATTGGTTCGATCGGAAGCGTAACCAATGAAAGGTTGAGCCACTGAAGGGACCTGAGTAAAGACCGAAAGCATGCCGGCTTCTGCTCTGGAAAGCCCCAGATTAGTGATAAATACTGGAAGCATGGGAGCGAGAAAGGCAGTGTAAGTATCATGAACAGCATGAACGCTCCCCATGGTAACAACCCTGCCGGTCTGAAAATAATCGACTTTTAAATTGGGTTTTGTCATTTAGAATTTTATAACAATAGCTGCCATTGGATTTCTATCGCAAAATATACAATTTTTAGCATGGAAAAACAAACAATTAATTCTGATGATTTATATTCTTGGCTTGCATTTATTGCCTGATATTAGTATAATTAATGTGG
>CAZPNF010000109.1:852-6650 GCA_964587715.1 uncultured bacterium
ATATCCCAACCAGGAGGTAGGCATGAAATCTCTTCGTTCAACCTTAACTGTTATGTTAGTCTTATCAGTTTTATTGGTAGTAACAACTTTATCCTGCGGGTATAAATCTATCGAGGAAAAAGTAAACACTTTACTTTCAAAAATGACACTCCAGGAAAAAATTGATCAGCTGGGAGGCATAGGCTTTGAAACGAAAACGAACAAGAGACTAAACATCCCTCCAATCAAAATGACCGACGGTCCGGCAGGTGTGAGATGGGGGAAGGCAACAGCATTCCCGGCACCGATTGCACTGGCAGCAGGCTGGGACAGAGATTTACTAAACAGAGTAGGAAAAGCCATTGCAGAAGAGGTTAAGGCAAAGGGACGCAATTCCATCCTTGGTCCATGTGTAAACATCCAGCGCATACCAGTTGGCGGAAGAAATTTTGAAAGTTACGGAGAAGACCCTTACTTAACTTCACAAATGGCTGTTTCTTACATAAAAGGAGTTCAGAGTCAGAATGTAATTGCCTGTGTCAAGCACTACGTGTGTAATAATCAGGAGTGGGAAAGAGGCAGGCTGGATGTTCTCATTGGTGAAAGACCTCTGAGAGAAATCTATCTCCCTGCTTTCAAAGCTGCTGTTAAAGATGCAGGTGTCTGGTCAGTAATGGCAGCTTACAATATTGTAAACGGCAAATACTGCACTGAAAATTCCCACCTTCTGACAGATATTCTCAAAAAAGAATGGGGATTTAAAGGTTATGTTGTGTCGGACTGGGGCGCAACGTACAGCGCTGCAGAAGCTGCCAATGCCGGGCTTGACCTGGAAATGCCGTTCGGCCGTTACTTCGGCGATAAACTCCTGGAAGCTGTAAAGAACGGAAAAGTGAGTGAGAAAACCATTGACGATAAGGTAAGAAGGCTTCTCTGGGTTCGTTTTGAGGCGGGAATGTTCAAGGAAAGGACAAAACCCGATACCAGCATTTTGAGGAGTTCTGCACATAAACAGCTTGCTCTCGAAGCTGCTGAAAAAGGAATTGTGCTTTTAAAAAATGAGAACAGAGTCCTCCCCTTAAGCAAAGATAAAATTAAAACCATTGCTGTTATTGGCCCTGATGCAGATTCACCCATAACGGGTGGGGGCGGCAGTGCTATGGTCACACCTTACTATACAGTTTCTCCACTCGAGGGTATAAGAAACAGAGTTGATAAAAGTATCAAAATATATTATGCACCAGGTGCAGCAATAAAAGGAGATATTCTTCCATTGGAATCAGAGTACATAGCACCTTCCAGCAGTTCCAGAAGCGAACACGGACTGTGGGGAGAGTATTTCAACAACAGAGACTTAGAAGGAAAACCAACATTCTCAAGACTTGACAGCCAGATCAATTTCAACTGGGGATACAACATGCCTGATCAAGCGCTGCGTGAAAATAATGACAGGAATCAGTTCTCCATTCGCTGGACTGGAAAAATCTTACCAGAAAAAACAGGGCTTTACAAATTCAATATGCTGAATAACGACGGCATCCGTTTATATCTCAACAACAAACTGATACTTGACGATTGGACAGACAATCCAATAAAAATTAGATCATCACCTGTGTACCTTACGGCAGGCAGAGCCTACGATATCAGGATTGAATATTTCTCAGAAGGCGGTATCTCACAGATAAAATTGGGATGGGAAGTTCCCAGAGAAAATACTATTGACAGAGCCGTCTCAGTAGCAAAAAAAGCTGATGTGGCAGTAGTATTTGCAGGACTCTCTAGCCGTTTTGAGAGCGAGTCCTACGATCGTGACAGCATGGAACTCTCCAATCAGGATAAACTGATCCAGGCTGTTGCAGATGCTAATCCCAATACTATTGTTGTGATGTGTACTGGCTCACCAGTCCTAATGACTAAATGGGCAGACAAAGTGCCTGCAATTCTACAGGCATGGTATCCAGGTCAGGAAGCTGGTAACGGTATTGCTGCTGTACTTTTTGGCGATTACAATCCTTCTGGTAAACTTCCCTGCTCTTTTATAAAAAGACAGGAGGATTCTCCCGCATTCAACGGATATAAAGACAAAAGCTTAAAAGCTCCTTACACTGAAGGGATTTTCGTTGGCTACCGCTACCTTGACAAAAACCAGATCGAACCGCTGTTCCCCTTTGGGCACGGTCTTTCCTATACAGAGTTTAAGTACAGCAACCTGAGGATCAAAAAGACAGGGGATAAAGAATTTAATGTTTATGTAGACATAACAAACACAGGAAAAGTTGAGGGAACAGAAACCGTTGAACTTTATGTAAGAGACGTAAAGTGCAGTGTGGAAAGACCTGAAAAGGAGCTGAAAGGATTCAGTAAAGTGACTCTAAAACCTGGAGAAAAGAAAACAGTTACTATTCATCTTAAAAAAGATGCATTTGCATTTTACGACGAGAATAAAAACCAATGGGTAGTTGAACCTGGGAAATTTGATATTTTGGTAGGCAGTTCATCAAGAGATATAAGGGTGAGAAGGAGTTTAAGAATTTCTTGAGGCACCCCACATATTTTAAAATCCCAGATAGAATCGGGTGAAAGGGAAAATCCCCCTTTAGGAAAGGGGGATTAAAAATGCGCCAGGAGTGCATTGCCTTTATGCAATGCACTTGTAGCCTATCGCATGTGTGCTATATACTTTTAAGGTACGTCACACATCTATTCGACTTTTAAATCTAGAAAAGTTTGATGGAGTTAATCCGTAAGGATTTTATTGAGGCAAAAGTTGAGACTCAAAAGGGATAAAAGGCTTACGCCTTAAATCCCTGTCTTTAAGGTAGGGATACCATCTCTTGAAAAGATGGCATCCCTGAAATAGCAATCGTTCCAGAGATAAACGAAGTGGTCTCTGGAACGATCTTGGAAAACCTTACGCCGTTACTTATCCCCTCTTACCTGTACCCAATCGAAATGTAGCCGACCCAGTGGTGAAGATTGGCTGGTGCTGTAACACCGAGCCCGGCTTTCCGCACATCCAATTCGCCCAATTCTACACTATCCCCGTAGCGCAAGAATTGACCCACGAGAGGTTTGTGATTTAAATCTTTCATCAAATGGACAAGGGTGTTTGTGCCAAATGGAACGGCAAAACGTCCGCACCAGGTAACCCGATATTTGTGGTAATCTTTAGGATCCAACACACGGGAATAGAAATCAAAAATTTTAGCAGAAGTTAGCGTACTACATAGTGTCTCTCTTGCAATCTTTTGATCGCGAGCCGTGCCGCTCTTAAGCCCCTGACAATCTACCCCAAACGGTGCGAAATTGAGGCCGCCCCAGCCCTGATCACCGTAGTGAGAGCAGTCATTGGAAATCAGGAATGCGATGTCTTTACCCAACTGCCAATGATGTGATCGTATAATTTCACTCATTACCTTAGCCAGATCACTGGAAAGACTGTCCAATTTGCCCCAGCGCATATACGGTGCTAAAATGGAAACAATTTCCACCTTGCGATTGTAATACTGCAGCCAGGGGATTAGTGCTTCAACCGAATGTTCCTCTGCCTGCATTGGACTGCTGACAATGTAATCTGACTCTGGCAATTTTGTGAGGATTTCCTCCCCCAGACCAGAAACTTTCACTTTACTGTATGGCCCCCGCCACTCTTTGAACGCGTCAAAAATAAGAGTATTTTCCACGTTCCACCGTATGGCGTAATGGGATACCCCAAAAATTACAACACGTTTTGCTTTCAGATAGGGATAGAGATGAATGTACACCGGTCCTGCGTAGATAAAATCGTCGTGGGGCAAAATGCCAGCGATAAAATAGCTCCCCTTTTTCAGGTGAAGTTTTTTTGCATTTTCATGCAGCACCGCGGCATCAGCCTGCCGACTCAATTTGACAACCAGATCCATCTGGGCAGCTGAAATGGCAAATCCTACCGTGTCTTTTAATCCCCTTACAAACTCAGTTGACGGCACAGGTGTCTTCGGCAATTTTTGAAGCTGACCAAACCCAATTGAAGCAAAGCTCAAAATCCCCATTAAGATTATAGTAACACTTCTCAGGTATTTCATGCTGCGCCTCCTGTTCTTTACGGATGCCATCGCTCTAAGCCATGGTATCTATATTCTTTGTAAGAAATTCAAAATAACAAGTATACCTCGATTGTTAATTCTATCCGTTTATTTGGCCGGTGAGGCGAAGAACACCTCGCCGAGTTATTGCACTCAATCATTTAATACGAGGATAACCTTTGATTTTATCCACCAATTCTAAATCTTTTTCATCTATTCTATCCCTGAATCTATCGATAACCTCGTTTACGTTCAACTTCTTCACAACCCACAGGTAATATTGTGCTTTTTTATCGCCCAAATTTTTATAAAATAGATATACCTCAATAAAACCTTCAGCTATTTCTTCAATATCTTTCTGGGTCAAATTTCCTGGCTTGCCTCGTAGAAATGGAATCTGGATTTCATTGCCTATCGACAATAAATCTGGGTTCTTGACTTTATATAGATTAGCGCGATAAATATTTGGCCATAAATAGGCTTGATTGTAAAAATCTTGGGAAATTGTCCAAAGTTTTTCACCAGGCTTAATAGTGTGTTGCCCTCCAGGAGTTCCTGTTTTTACTTCTTCGACAACTGGTTTTTTTACATTAGTTTCAGGGACTTTTTTGAAAGGCCAGAAGATATAGACAAGAATGATAATCAGCAGGGGAATGACTAACCACAGCCAGCCAGCGGATCGTTTTTTTTCTTTTATTGATTTAGGAGTTTCAGAATATTTACGATTAATATATTCTCTTAAATCTGCTTCAGCTTTAAAATTCACACTGCTGTGAGCAGGAATTTCAATCGATTCCCCGGTTTGTGGATTTCGACCGTGCCTTGCTTCATGCCATTTTAAGTGAAAACGTCCAAGACCACGAAGATTTACATGACCGTCCCTGTTGAGTCCTTCCTTAGTTAAATTGACTGTTTCTATGAGAAGATCATGGACTAATCGTTTAGAAGCCCCGGTTTCTTCTGCAATCTTGTTTACAAGATCTGTAAATTTTATTTTATTATTCATTTTTAAAACCTTTTATTTTTTAATTCGCTTTTAATGGAAGAACTTGGGTGGAATCTTATTTTACGTCTATGCGGAAGCAGTATAAATTTTTTGTGGTAAGGATCGAAAGATTTCCGTTTTTTTGTGAAGAAAGAACTAAAAGTACCCAGGTTAGGTATGGTAGTGCCGATATCCTTATCAAGAATATCTCCTATTATATTTGTGCTGCTTTTCAATAATCGTTTTATTTCAACCTGAGATTGCTCCAGACGCAAAGAGAGATTCTTGATTATATCTGAATTAGTCATAACAGCCTCCATATTTTTTAAAATACGCTTGGCATAATTTATGATTTACCCATCTCATTGAACTTTTCTGTTATTACAATTCAAAAATTAGCCACTTATTATTTCATTCAGCCCATCAATGATCTGATTTATTTCTTCAGGTTTTAGCTCACCTAATTTATCTTTTAGTCTTAAAGTTGATAATGTTCTGATTTGACTTATTTTTACCCAAGAATGTTTCGGAAGTTCAGAATTCATTAATTCATATGTAATAGGAAAACCTGCTTTTTGGGGTTGACTTGTGATAGCTAATGCTATTACAGTACCTGACTTTTGATTAAAAATATTATTACTGATAATTAGAATTGGTCTAAAACCTGTCTGTTCATGGCCAATTGTTGGATTTAAATCAGCCCAATATATTTCACCTCTTAATATCCTGGCCATGAATCTATCTCCTGAGAAAAGCCTTCTTCTGCCATC
>CAZPNF010000110.1:0-2280 GCA_964587715.1 uncultured bacterium
TATCCAGAAAATCTTGCAGAGAATCGACACGGATTTTATTCGTTGATTTTTTGAGTCCTCATGAGTATATTAGGCATTGGAATTCACAATGTGCCCCCTGCAGTGAATTATTCGTGGGTATAGCTCGACAAATTTAAATTACGAGAAAGGAGAAAAAACAATCATGAAATTGAACGAACAAATTCAAGAAGCTGACTGGAAAAAGGAAAAACACGTTCCAGTTATTGAATGTGCTGATGAAGTAAAAGCAGGTGAGGTTTTTGAGGTTAAAGCAAGTCTCGGCAAAGAGATTACTCATCCCAATACTACTGAACATCACATTCGCTGGATTTCTCTCTATTTCAGGCCGGAAGGAGAAAAGTTTACTTACCAAGTCGGACAATACGAGTTCAGTGCTCATGGTGAATCGGCACAAGGAGCGAACGAAGGACCTATATATACTCATCACGAAGTTACGGCTTCTTTAAAACTTAACAAATCGGGTACGCTTTTTGCCCTGGCTCTATGTAATATTCATGGCCTCTGGGAATCTTCCAAAGAGATAAAAGTAGTTTAGACTTTGTTAGATAAATAATTTTAAAATATAGGATTTTTAGCCAAATGGGACTTTTAGGTGCTCACGTCTCCATAAGTGGAGGGGTAGAAAAATCCCCTCTTCGCGGTGAAGAGCTTGGGTGTGATTCTATACAAATTTTCAGCAAGAACCAACGGCAGTGGAAATCCTTCCCAATATCTGATGATACTGCGAATGCTTTTCAGGAAGCACTCAAAAATTCGAGAGTCCGTCAGGTTGTAATTCATGATTCTTATCTGATAAATTTAGCCAGCCCCAATCCTGAATCACTACAGAAATCGCAAGAAGCTTTTTTAGATGAAATGGATAGAGCAGACAGGCTTGGTGTGCCGTATCTTGTTTTTCATCCCGGTTCTCACATGAAGAGTGGAGAGGATACTGGAATTCGTCAAATTGCAGAGAGTCTAAATTCTATCCTCGATCGGCAGCCAGATGGTAAAGTAAAGCTTCTTTTAGAAACCACGGCAGGGCAGGGAGATCATCTCGGATACAGTTTTGAGCAACTTGCTGAGATTATCTTTCTGGTAGACAAAAAGGAACGAATAGGGATTTGCTATGATACAGCTCATACTTTCGAGGCAGGCTACGATATCCGAATTGAGGAAACTTATCAGGAGACTTTTGCAAAGTTTGACAAGGTTTTAGGTCTGAATTTGCTCAAGGTATTTCATATTAACGACAGCAAAACTGATCTGAGCAGCCGTGTTGATAGACACGAGAATATTGGTAAAGGATATTTAGGGGTAGACCCTTTTCGATTTCTTGTAAATGATAAGCGTTTTCAAAGTCATCCTATGATTCTGGAAACACCTGGTGGGGATCAATTTTATAAAGAAAATTTAGAACTATTAAGGTCATTGATCACTTAAACTAAAATTGTTTGGGTTCGTGCTTTTTGGGAGTGGGCTGAGTTGTTTATTGACAACCGCGGCAAAAAGGCAAACCACCCATCCCTGCAAGATTTTAAAGTCAGGGTAGGTTCTTTGAAAAAAGAAGTTCAGAACAAACCGTTTGGGAGGTGAGAGGTATCGCCTTTTTGTTAGTGGGTAGATGAGAGCCTCCGCTCTCATTCTCTTTAAAGGATTAGATATGTACTTTTCTTTTATCCCGATTTTATCGGGATTTTAGAAAGAAAAGTACGAGAAGAAAATGCCTTTTTGCAAGTCCCGACCAATCGGGACAAAAAGGCAAACCACCCATCCCTAAGAAAGATTTTAAAGTCAGGATAGGTTCTTTTTTGTAAAATCTTTGAAAAAATTTAAAGTTTACCAATAAGTTTAGGAGGTAAGATGGAACTGACTAATTTTAAGGAGGTTATGAAATTTGCTCTTGAGAAAGAACAGGAGGCTGTTAATTTTTATCAGGAGTGCAGTAAATTGACTGCCCGTCCAGCAATGAAGGAGGCTTTCTTAGAGATGTCTGAGGAGGAAAAGAAGCATGTCCGGATGATTCAGAATTTTAAACCCCAACACGTGGATAAAGTCAGTATTAAGGAAATTCCAAATCTAAAAATCAGTGATTTTCTTGTTGATATGGAATTTAAATCCGGGATGACCTATCAGGATCTTCTCATTCTTGCAATGAAACGGGAAGAAAAGTCGTATAAGCTTTACACTTTACTTGCGCAGAGAGGAGGAGACCCGTCGATTGTTAAGCTCTTTGAACTGTTGATACAAGAAGAGCTTAAACACAAAAATCGTCTGGAA
>CAZPNF010000110.1:2290-6613 GCA_964587715.1 uncultured bacterium
AAATTAAGTTAAGAATGAAGGAGCACGTTCCTATGGGGAAAAAATATGCAAGCAGTGAAATACTCCAGATGGCCATTGAGCTTGAAAAAAAAGGCAAAACATTTTACGAGAGTATTGCCGAAAATATTAAAGATAAAAAAACGCAGGATGTTTTCCAATTTTTGGCTGATGAAGAAGTCAGGCATGAGGAAATTTTTAAGAATATGCTTGCAGAAATTGAGACAAAAGATGAGGAAAACCCTTACGATAATAGAGAGGTAGTTTTATATTTTCGTTCTCTCGTTGATAAAAAAATATTTCCTGCAGAAGAGTATGGCAAACTGTTGAAAGATGCGGTAAACAATCCTGCTGTGGCAATAAAAATTGCTATAAGTCTGGAGAAGGACTCGGTTCTTTTTTATGATGAATTGCTTCCTCTGACCGAGGAGAAAAACCGTGAGGTTGTAGGGAAGATTATTCAAGAAGAACGTAATCATATTTACCGCATTCTTCAACTCAAGGACGAACTTTCAATTTAGGAGGGAAAGAATCATGTTGGATGTTTCCTCTTTGAGCACAGAGATGGCGCTCAGCATGGCGCTTAAATCAGAAATTGAATCCAGAGAGGTGTATAAAACGCTCAAGAAAATGGTCAAAAATTTTGTTTTACGAGATAAACTTCAGTTTTTGGCCAATGAGGAAAAGAAACATCAAAAGATTATTGAGGCACTTTTTTCCAAGATGTTTT
Organism: uncultured bacterium; assembly: GCA_964587715.1. Lineage (GTDB taxonomy): Bacteria > Zhuqueibacterota > QNDG01 > QNDG01 > DSAB01 > CAYYPT01. The sequence continues at coordinate 3,018 of CAZPNF010000110.1, forward strand.
CTGGAGAAAAACCTTTACCTGCTGCAAAGTCGCTTGTTCCAAGGCTTAGTTTATCTTTGAAAGAAGAGAATTCCGTTCCCGACCTTTTAGAAATAGCCATGGAAGCTGAGAAAGTATCTGAAGAATTCTACGATAAGCTTTCAGAAGAAGTCGAAGAGAGAGGTGTCCATGATATTCTTCAGTATCTGGCCAGTATGGAGCACAGTCACTATTTTTTGTTAAAAGGCGAATACGAACTCTGCGTGCGGGATGAGGAATACTACCAGAGAGAAGATTTTCGATATGATATGGTTCACATTGGGCCTTAAATCAGATTGAATTGGGTTAATATAAATTTAGAGGTGATTCAATGGGTTTCAAAGGTGGAATTTTTGACATGGATGGTGTTCTCGTTAACACGGTACCGTTGCATTTTAAAGCCTGGAAAAAGATGTTCAAGGAATATGGAAAGGATTTTTCTTTCGAAGATTACAAAGCAAAGGTGGATGGAATACCGAGGATGGATGGAGCAAAAGCGATTCTTTCAGAATTGTCTGATGAAGAAGTGAAAGAAGCGGCCTCGAGGAAACAACAAATTTTTTTGGAAATTTTAGATAATGAAGAGGTAAATGTTTATAAGGGCACAATTGATTTAATTAATAAAATCAAGGAGATTGGAATTAAGGTGGCTGCAATTTCTTCGAGTAAAAACTGTATCACAATATTAAGCAGAGCGCAGATAGATACTTTATTTGACGTGATTATTACAGGAAACGATATAAAAAGAGGCAAGCCAGATCCAGAAATCTTTCTTTCGGCTTCTGAAAGGATGAATTTGTCTCCCCAAGAATGTGTTGTATTTGAAGATGCAGTATTAGGCGTTGAAGCAGCAAAATCAGCGGCTTTTACATGTGTGGGAATAGATCGGTATAACGCTCCAGAAAGATTAAAAAAGGCTGATTTGGTGGTGAGTGATTTATCGTTATTGGATGTTGATAGAATAGAGGGGCTCCTTGTATGAAGGCGGTTTATGCTAAATATACAGAAGATGATTTATGGTTAATAAAAGAGACGGTCTGGGAGAGATCTCTTCAAAATATCAGAGAAACACAGTTCGCGTTGGGAAATGGATATTTTGCATGTAGGGGTGTCTTAGAAGAAATGCCGGAGGATGCCAGCCCAGGTACCTATATCGCCGGGATCTATGATAGATTAACAGCTCAGGTTGATGAGCTGGTTAATTTCCCGAATACATTTAATTTTAAGTTCACGGCCAATGGGGAAAAATTAGATGTTATCACAATGGATGTCATAAAGCACAGGCGGATATTAAATCTAAAGAAGGGTCTTTTAATCCGGCATACCTTATATCAGGATAGCAAGAAGCGTAGATACGATTATCAATCCATCCGGTTTATATCGATGGATAACAAAAATGTTGGCGTGATGCAAATCGTATTAACCCCTTTAGATAGCGAATGTGAAATAGATATCTATACAACGATAGACACCTCAGTCAGTAATGCTGGTGTACTAACAGAGGGCAGGAAAAGACATTTCAGAGATGTGGAGTTGGGACAGTTCAAGAATGCTGGATATCTGGTTTGCGAGACATTTGAGAAGGAACGTACAATCGTTTACTGGAGTGGATTTTATTATAAGGTTGGTGGTCAAAAAAGAATATATGCAAAAGACAACATATTTCGATTGAAATTAAAAAAAGGCCAAATCATTCAATTTACAAAGATATTTTACATAACACACTTCCCTCCAAGTGAAGATTTAAAGAAACATAAGGAAGCCGCATTTAAAATATTCCACAGAGTTTTTCATTCAAGTTTTGACAGTCTTGTTAATAAACATGTTCAGGCCTGGGAGAAGCTCTGGGAAATAGCAGACATCGTCATTGGAGGGGCTGCTAATTTGCAGATAAATCTCCGTTTTAATATTTACCATTTGTTAATATGCGCTAATTCTGACAATGGTTTTTCGAGTATCGGTGCTCGTACGTTAACAGGTGAAGGCTACAGAGGACATATCTTCTGGGATGCAGAGATATTTGTATTGCCATTTTATTTGTTCACTTTTCCTGAGATTGCCAAGAATATGCTTCTCTACAGATATAACCGCCTGGATAAGGCAAGAGAGATTGCTAAAAATAATGGCTATCAAGGTGCCATGTTCCCCTGGGAGTCTGCAGATATAGGGAAAGACGAGACACCTACCTGGGCAAAGGATTTGGATGGTAGTATTGTAAAAATAGACACGCAGAAGATGGAGCATCATATTACTGCAGATATTGCTTATGCTGTACACAGATACTATGAAATAACGGAAGATAAAGATTTTATGGAAAAATATGGATATGAAATATTGTTCGAGACAGCAAGGTTTTGGGCAAGTCGATCAGAATTTAATAGTTCAAAAAACAAGTATGAAATAAAACATGTTATTGGGCCAGACGAGTTTCATATAGATGTTAATAATAATGCATATACTAATTTAATGGCAAAAGGGGATTTGTTTACAGCATATAAGTTCTATATAATGCTTAAAAAAAATTTGCCGATTTATCTTCAAATAAAAAAGAAATTGAATCTTGATTTTGAGGAAGTAAAACAATGGAGAAAGATATCCACATTAATGACAGTCAATGTCACAGATAAAAATATAATTGAGCAATTTGATGGATATTTTAAACTCAAAAAAATTTTGTTGAATAAAACTGATGAGAATGGTATCCCTATTTTTTCACGCAGATTAAAAACAAAAAACTTAAATAAAACTCAATTAGTAAAACAGGCAGATGTTTTAATAGCTCTGTATTTACTACCCGATCTATTTTCTTTAGATATGAAAAAGCTGAATTATGAATTTTATATCAATAGAACACTTCATAAATCTTCTTTAAGTGTTTCGATCCATTCTATCGTTGCCTGTGAATGTGGGGATTTGTACAGAGCCCATAATCTCTTTAATGTATCTTTAAAAGCTGATATAAGTGATTATTACGGAAATACCCAAGAAGGGATTCATGCAGCTTCCCTGGGAGGAACCTGGCAAGCTATCTTGTTTGGTTTTGCAGGGATAAGTATCAAAAGAGATATGCTATATATAATACCCAAAATACCTGAGAGTTGGAATAAGATAACGTTTTGTTTAAAGTGGAGGGGGGATTTATTAAAAATTGAAATGACTAACCAGACTGTTAAAATCAGGTTAATTTCTTACGAGAGCAAGAAGAAGGTGAAAGTAAGAGTCTTCAGTAAAGTTCATACAATAGAACCGCAAGAAAAATATGAATTCAAAGGTAAGATATCAAAAGCTATTGAGAAAGCATACCACTATTAATTTCTTGATAGGAGAAAAACAATTAAAAAGAAATGGAATATTGCTCATCTTCACTGGGGTTTTCCACCTGTTATCGGTGGTGTAGAGACTCATCTTACTGTAATTTTACCTCAAATGGTAGAATGGGGTCATAAAGTAAGTCTTTTGACAGGTTCTGTTGAAGGTGTGAAAGCTGTATACAAATATCACGGAGTTAATATTCGCAGAACACCTCTTATGGATTTGAATTGGCTCTACAAAAGAGGCTTAAGAGGATTAGAAAATGA
>CAZPNF010000111.1:0-6591 GCA_964587715.1 uncultured bacterium
GGGTGAAAATAGCTATAAATCGATCCATTATTCGTTAATTCGGGGTTTAAAGAACTATATTATTCTATTTCTGTTTACTTTCGAATTAATGTAAAGAATATAATCTAAAAAGCCAAGTAATTTTTTTATAGGTTTGTTTTTTTAGTGTAAATGATAAAATAAGTTAGTTCGGCTCTTAAATCCAGAAAAGTTTGGCGGAGTTAATCCGTAAGGATTTTATGGGGTAGTGGTAAGGCAAAAGCCACGGTTCAAAAGAAATAAAAGGCTTACGCCTGAGATAAGGATTGTTCCAGAGACCACTTCGTTTATCTCTGGAACAATCCCGGAGAATTTTTAATGGCCGTTGTAAGGGGATAACAACAGCAGTTTCGCCATGAGTGGGTAGATGAGAGCCCTTGCTCTCATCTTAAGGACTATATACGTACTTTTCTTTTAGAAAGAAAAGTACCAAAAGAAACTGCCTTTTTGCAAGCCGGGGTGAAGCCTGGTTGTGTGGTGATTGCAGTGAGCTCATGTCCTCCCAACCCGGCCCGTGCAATCCGCCTGAGGCGGATAAAGCCCACCCCTTTTTAAAGGATGTGTCTGCTGTTCATTAATGATGGCGGCAAAAAGGCGAGCTGCCCATCCCCGGGAAAGAGTTTTTAAAGTCGGGGAAGGTTATTTGAGAAAAAAGGAGGTTCAGAACAAACCGTAATCACTCAACCTTCCCGCAGCATTTCATTTTAAGATTCTTAACCAGAAAAGCCCATTTGTCGGTCTGTTCTTCTATCTGTTTGTTCGTAGGTTTTCCGGCACCATGACCTGCTCTTGTCTCAATACGAATGAGCACAGGTGCTTTGCCTGCCTGGTATTTCTGAAGAGTTGCTGCGAATTTGAATGAATGAGCAGGTACAACTCTGTCATCATGATCAGCAGTCGTAATAAGAGTCGCAGGATACTTAACGCCCTCTTTTAAATTATGAAGCGGTGAATAAGCATACAAAAACTTGAACTGCTCAGGATTGTCTGATCTTCCGTAATCAGAAGCCCATGCCCAGCCAATAGTGAATTTGTGGTAACGCAGCATGTCCATTACTCCGACAGAAGGCAGTGCCGCTGCAAACAAATCAGGACGCTGGGTCATGCACGTTCCTATAAGCAGTCCACCATTACTGGCCCCACCAATTGCAAGTTTCTTCTTTGAAGTGTAACCTCCTTTGATCAGATGCTCTGCAGCAGCGATGAAATCGTCAAAAACATTCTGCTTTTTATCAAGAATACCCTGGCGGTACCATTCAACACCGTATTCACCTCCGCCACGAATATTGGCCTGCGCATAAATTCCACCCATTTCCATCCAAAGAAGGTTTGCCACACTAAAACGCGGGGTCAGACTTGTATTGAAACCACCGTATCCGTAAAGATATGTTGGATTCTTGCCGTTTAATTTAATCCCTTTTTTGTAAGAGATAAACATTGGCACTCGTGTCCCCTCTTTGCTCGTGTAGAAAACCTGTTTTGTTACGTAATCCTCCGGCTTAAATTTTACTTTTGGAACCTTAAACACAGAAGTCTTCCCTGTCTTAAAATCATAGCGGTAGATCGTATGCGGATATGCAAAAGAAACAAAGTTGTAAAACATTTCTTTATCTTCTTTCTTGCCACTGATCCCAGCAATCGAGCCTAAGGTCGGCAGTGGGAGTTCTCTGCTGAAGGATCCGTCTTTATTATAAATTCTTATCTGATGATGAGCATCGTGCATGTAAACTGTAACGAACTGGTTGTTTATAACTCTTACACTTGAAAGTACATCACTCTGCTGAGGAATGATTTCTCTCCAGTGAGAACGCTCCGGGTGATTAATATCAATGGCAATTACTCTTCCTCTGGGAGCATCAAGGTCGGTCTGGAAATAAAAGATCGGTCCATCGTTATCACTAAAGTAATAAGCTGCATCAAAATCGTCCAGAAGTTTTACCACCTTACCTTTTCTGCGGCGGCCCACTTTCGTATAGTAAATGCGGTTTCTTCTATCTGTCCCCTGACCTACGTGCATGATGAGATATTTCCCGTCTTCAGTAACGCTGGCATTAAATCCCCAATCTGGATGTTTTGGATCCTCATAAATAAGCAAATCTTTACTCTGGTCCGTTCCAATTTTATGATAGTAAATTTTCTGGAATTTGTTCTGCTGAACCAGTACTTTCCCTTTTTCTGGTTTTGGAAAACATGAATAGTAAAATCCTTTGCTGTTCTTTGACCATGAGCCGCCAGAGAACTTGATCCATTCGATATGATCAGTCATATCTTTTCCAGATTCAATATTCCGCACAAAAAATTCGTGCCAGTCTGAACCTCCGGAAGAGAGACCGTACATCAAATATTTGCCGTTTTTGCTAACAGCAGTGGTTACTAAAGCAGTAGTCCCATCCTTAGAGAGTTTATTGGGATCGAGTAAAACTCTCGGCTCAGAATCCAGTGATTTCTGAACATAGAGAACTGGCTGATTCTGTAGTCCATTGTTTTTTGAGAAGAAATAGAGTCCCCCTTCCTTGTAGGGGAGATCGTACTTCTCGTAGTCCCACAATTCGGTCAATCTCTTTCTGATCTTTTCCCTCTGGGGGATTTTCTTAAGATAGTCAAAAGTTACTTTGTTCTCTGCCTTAACCCATTCTTTTGTCTCAGGCGAGTTATCATCCTCAAGCCAGCGGTAAGGATCAGGCACTTTTGTACCAAAGTAGTCATCCACCACATTGACTGTTTTTGTTACTGGATATTTAATTTTGTTTCCACATGAGACCAGGAAAACAAGAAAGAAAATTCCAGTCAACAGCAAAAATACCTTATGAAAACAGCTTGCCATTTTGCACCTCCAATATTTGTTTTCCCCTTTCAAAAGAAAGAACCGATACATGGGGAAGCTCTCTGTACCGGCCGTCGTAATCAAGACCATATCCAACAATAAAACAGTCTGGTACGGTAAAGCCTACATAATCAGGTTTAAAATCAACAGCCCTTGGAACAGTTTTATCAAGAAAAACACAGCTTTTCAATACTGCAGGTTTTTTATCGATAAGATGTTTTGCAACAAAGTTTAGGGTACGTCCTGTGTCTAAGATATCATCGATAAGAAGAACGTTTTTTCTCTCGATGTATACGCTGATGTCCCGAATCAATTTCACATTACCGGATGATTCCCTTCTCGAACCGTACGATGAAACAATCATAAAATCGATAATAAGGGGGATATTCTGAAGGTAGAGCATCCGCACAAGATCAGAGAGAAACATGAAACTTCCTTTTAATAATCCAACTACTATAAGGTCATTACCTCTGAAATCGTGAGCTATCATTTTTACTAAAGACCTGATTCGCTGTTTGAGTTTTGATTCACTGATCAGCAGCTTTAAATTTTCATTTTGAGTTTGATACATGGCCTTAATTTAGTCTTTTATGATAAGTCCAGATTCTCCAATAATTTTCTTCCCCTGGTTAAGATCTTTCGAGATCGTGTTTAGTGTTCGGATTACCTTCTCCCCGGCATCGCCTCTCAACAACCGCGGTTGGAACTGAACCTTAAGATTGAAAACAGAAATGGGAATTACTTTTGCCATAAAAGAGCCATTTCTGTCAAAACGAATTTTAAGAATCATGCTTTCCCGTACTTTAGAGCTGTAAGAACCAAAGACAAAATTGCTAAGACTGTATGCAATGAGTCTCGAGTTATAGATCTCTAATCCTTGAAGCACATGCGGGTGGTGACCAAGAACAAGATCGGCCCCCCAATCAATTGCGCGATGAGCATAAAAACGCTGATAGGGTTTTGGATGAGTCATCAACTCACTCCCCCAGTGAAACGAGACAACAACAACGTCAACTTTTTTTCTTAAAGAATTAATGCTTTTTTTCAGCTCTTTTAACTCTGGATAAGCAGTGCCGTATCTCTTAGAGGTTGCCCAGAATCCGTCAGGATATGTTAGAGAATATGCCAAGAATCCTATTCGCCATCCATCTCTCTTCAGGATACTTTCTCTTTCCGCCTCTTTACGGTTTCTGCCTGCTCCACAGTGGGCAATTCCCAGACTGTCAAGAGTATTTAAAGTGGAAAGCAGTCCCCTTTCTCCGTAATCTAAGATGTGATTGTTAGCTAAGGATAGGACGTCAAAACCTGCACGTACAAGGCCGCCGGCATATTTTGGAGGGACTTTGAAGACAAACTTTTTTTTGAAAACATTACCTGAGGATGTAAAAGGAGCTTCCAGGTTGGCAAAAGCAATATCTGCACTTCGGATGATTGTCCTTGTGGAATCAAAAGGATAGTCAGCGCCTTTCTTCCTGATGAAAGAAAAGGCATTCCCATCCATCATCACGTCCCCAACAGCCACTATGGAAAAAGAATCTTTTTTGGGAGCATGAGAAATTGAGGGGAAAAGCAGTGCAGAAAAAATAAAGACTGCACCACTTGTAACCCACTTTAGAAAAGAAAACTTCCAGAGTCTAAATTTTTTCACTACTTCTTTGTTTCTTTTGTGCTTGTTTTTTGGGTGCCAGTCTTCTTCGGTTGTTCGGCTGGTGAACTTTCAGACTCTTCTTTACCCTTTGAAGAGGCTTCCTGTTTGATAGCTTCGATCTCAGCCTCTTTTGCTGCAAGAGATGTTTTCAAATCCTTGATTTTGGTAACAAGCTCTATAACCTTCTTGTTTTTGCTTATTTCAGCTCCCTTCTTTTTGTCAATAAGCGTGTATACTTCCCGTCCCAGGTTTGTAAAAGTTTTATCAATGTTTCTGTTGATGTTAAGAATTTCAACTTTTACTTTACCAATCTTTGTGTACTCCTCGGTTTTCTCCGCAGCAACAGTAACTCCTTCCTTAAGCTTTTTTTTAATGTCTTCCCACAAAGGTGACATAATTCGATCCTCCTCTTTTTGGTTTACAATAAAAATTTAATCAGATAATTCTAAAAGTCAAGAATAAAAAATAAAATTTTTGGAAAACAGGGTCAGAGCTACTTGGAGATTTTGGGTCTACGGTGAGATTTAATCATTCTATCTCAAAAGAAGATTTTTTAAACGGAGGGGGAAAATATATTTCAAGATTATTAAAGAGAATCTATTAATGCTACAGAGAATTTCTCGACATTTTCATCATAAGCAAAAGCATTTGTAATGGTCACTTTTTTTACTTCACCCTGTGTCCCCTCAAATGGAGAATATTCATTTGTAGGAAACTTTGCCCGGACAAGCGTATACGTGGATCCTGGTACCACTGTTTCAAGTGTGTTAAAAGTATAGCCTGTCTCTTCCGGATCTATCCAAATGGTGTCAGTTTTGAAATATAGGGAATGTTCCCTGGAATCTGGAGGTCCTTCTATCACAGTTCTCCCGTGGAATTCCAGTGTCTTTGTTTCAAAATTTTCTATTCTTATCTTGAAAAACAATACATTTACTTTTGTAGCAACCAGACCTTCAGCAGGAGGATTGGCAGGTACGTATTTGGTACCAAGATATTTGATAAAAACGGTCTTGGGTTTCATTGAAGTCATGGGAGGATTTGAGGGGAACTTTTCGCAGCCTATTATAAAAGTAAAAATCAATAAAAAGATACCGAGCCGCATGCTACTTGTATTGCGAGAACTTTTTGCCATAATTGCACCCTGATAATAAATTTACCACTATTACCCACTCCGTGAGAAATTTCCCCCATCTGCCTTAGTCCTTTACTGACTCATAGTTGAGGATAACTCTTTTGAAATAAAGAACTTGAACTATAAAGGATACTAACAGTAAAATCTCTTTCTATATTCTTTATGCAAAAGAGATACCATTCAAGGAGTTGTTACAAAAATGTCATTATAAAAATGAGGTGGGAAGGTAAGGTAGGTGGAGATTATTTTCTTAATTTCTGAATTGAATGTAGATTTCAACCCTGTCAGGGTTAAGAACCCCTCACAGGGTTTCAGCCATAATCCCCAATATATGTTGCAATCTCCTTCTAATCGGGTATAGATTTCAAATTGTAGGGACAGAACACTGTTCTGTCCCTACAAAAATTTCCTGTGATCGTTCTCTGTAACGATCTATTTTCGCCTACAAAAACCGCCTTTCATTTATTTCTGCAACAATCAATAAGATTCATTCACGGCTGAAGTAAGGGCTTTAGCCTACCCGTTGTTTTGTGTAGTGGATAACAACCATTCCTCTCATCTTGTTTATCTCTATCCCAGGCTCCCGACAGTCTTTTCCACCTCTTCAAGAATTTCACATGACTTAACAAGCTCTTTCATTTTAGTGTGATCCTTGTATAAGGGTCGATCCTCATCAAGATGTTCAACATATTTCCTGATGATGTTATGGGCTCTCTGAACTCCTCTGCCTGGTTTAAAATCCCGAAAGTCAAGTGCTTGCGCCGCTGCCATGAATTCGATCCCGAGAATTCCGTAAGCATTATCCAATATCTGGGCGTTCTTAATAGCCGTATTCATGCCCATTGAAACGAAGTCTTCCTGATCAGCAGCAGCAGGAATGGACATGGTGGAAGCCGGTGCAGACAAGATCCGTTGTTCTACTATAAGCATATCCGCGGTGTACTGGCTTAGCATCATGCCTGAAAACAT
>CAZPNF010000112.1:0-5507 GCA_964587715.1 uncultured bacterium
TCTTATGGAGGTTCCTTTTTATCCTAAATCAATAATCGTGCCGAACACTATTGATTTTTGATATATCTTTCAAATTTTCTTTCATAATTATCCTATATATTTATTTGCACTATAACACATCTTATTAACCTTCATACTATCCTAAAAAACCACACCATCTACCTCTTTATCCTCCCATCGTAAAGTTCAATAATTCTATCCGCCTGGGAAGCTAATTCCTTGTTGTGTGTGACGATAACAAAAGTTGTGTTTTTCTCTCGTACCAGTTTCCACATAAGTTCATGAAGTGCTACACTGTTTGCCATATCGAGATTTCCTGAAGGTTCATCTGCCAGTACTATAACCGTATCGTTAATTAATGACCGAGCAAAGGCAATCCGTTGCTGTTCGCCACCGGACAATTCACTCGGTCTGTGATTCATCCTATCTTTTAAACCAACTTCTTCTAAGAGTTCTTCAGCTTTTTGATAAACCTCTCTGGGATTTTTACGCGAAATAAGTCCTGGCATTGCCACGTTTTCTATGGCAGTGAACTCTGGCAACAGATGATGAAATTGGAACACAAACCCTACCATCTTGTTCCTAAAAGCAGCCAATTGATACTCCTTCATCGAACTAACATCAGTGGAATCAACAATTATTTTCCCCATAGTCGGCTTGTCTAGAGCTCCAAGAATGTGAAGAAGGGTACTTTTACCCACTCCGGAAGGACCTACTATAGCAAGAATCTCTCCTTTACCGATCTTCAGATCAATGCCTTTCAAGACTTTAAGTTCCGAAGATTTCCCTACAGGATAACTCTTGTGAATTTTCTCTGCTGCTATAATAGTCGTGGATTTTTCCAAGAAATCCCTCTCTCCTACTCGTATCTAATTGCCTCTACAGGTACCAGACTGGCTGCTTTTTTCGCCGGATAAACAGCGGCTAAAAGGCATATTAGCACAGCAGCAATACCAATAAAGATAAAATCATGTAGTTCCATTTTTATCGGCAATGTGCTTATAAAATATACATCCGGGGGCAAAGAAAAAAAGTGCCACTTCTCTTGTGCCCAGCACAAAGTATATCCAATCCCAAACCCCAATAAAGTTCCGACTGCCCCTACAATTATTCCCTCGTATAAAAAAATTCTGGTAATGCTTCGAGAAGTTGCGCCCATGGATTTTAAAATACCTATCTCTTTTGTTTTTTCCATTGCTACCATGATCAATGTACTAACAATATTGAAAGCTGCCACCAGAATAATAAGAGACAGTACGATAAACATTGCCCATTTTTCGAACTGCATCCAGGAAAATAGATTTTTTCTCATCTCAAACCAGGTAATTGCATAATAAGGGAAACCAAGCCGTTTGTCAATTTCTTTTACCACTTCGTTAGCCTTGTAGAGATTGTCTAAACGGATTTCAATTCCAGAAACTCTTTTCCCCATTCTGAAAAGCTCCTGAGCAGATTTAAGAGAAACGTAAGCATAAGAATTATCGTATTCATACATTCCTGTTTCAAAAAACCCTGTCACGACAAACTGTTTCACAGGGGGAGTCTGAAACATAGAATGGACTCCTGCCACACTTATGATAACAACCCTGTCACCTATATCCACAAGAAGCTGGTCAGCCACATACCGTCCCAGAACAATACCAGGCAATTTCTTTCCATCTTCCTGTAAGACATGTCCGAGGTCTAATTTCCCGTAGATGATGGTTTTTCCCAGATCCGAAACATCGTTGATCGTTGCTGGATCAGCTCCCCGTACCATGATGCCGCTGCTTCGCTCACCGCTTCGAATCATTCCTTTATCTAAAATATAGGGAGATAATCCAATAATGTGGGGAATATCTCTAATTTTACTTATTACTCTAAGATAATCTTCTACACCTTCGTTGTGATATGTTCTCAGCCGGATATGCGTATCAAAACCAATAATTCTGGACCTAACCTCTGATTCAAATCCATTCATTATCGAAAGCACAATAATCAGCGCAGCCACACCAATCGTGACTCCAAGTATCGAAATATAAGTAATTAGGCTGATAAACCCTGTTTTCCTTCGAGCCTTCAGATAACGTTTGGCAATGAAAAATTCATACGGCAGTTGAATCATATATCAGCTCTTTTCTGGTCGCATTTGTGGGAAAAGAATAACATCCCTTATAGATGGTGAATCTGTTAAAAGCATGACCAATCTGTCAATACCTATTCCCAACCCCGCCGTTGGAGGCATTCCATATTCCATGGCACGAATGTAATCCTCATCTATGATCATGGCTTCCTCATTCCCTTCAGCCCTTAATCGTGCCTGTTCTTCAAATCGTTCTCTTTGATCAATAGGATCGTTGAGTTCACTGAACGCATTGCAGAGTTCTTTACCCGCTATGAAACCCTCAAATCTTTCTACCAGCTTTTCCTGAGTACGGTGTTTCTTAGCTAAGGGAGAAAGCTCCAGCGGATAATCTTTAATAAATGTTGGCTGAATAAGTTTGGGTTCAACAAATTCCGAAAAGATTTCGTCTATAATCTTCCCATTATCAATTTCTCCTATCAGTTCGATACTGAGTTTTTTAGCAACAGTTTTCAACTCTGATATATCTTTGTCGTAAAGATCGTAACCTGTGTACTGGTTAATTGCTTCGAAATAAGAAACCCGTTGCCACGACGGTTTGAAATCTATCTTCTCTCCCCGATAGGTCACTTGAGTCTCTCCAAACAGCTTCATACAAATTGTACTCAACATATCTTCTACAAGGTTCATCATGAATTCGTAATCTTCGTAGGCCACATATAATTCCATCATTGTAAATTCAGGATTATGATCCCGATCCATTCCTTCGTTCCTGAAATCTTTCGCAATCTCGTAGACTCCTTCAAACCCGCCAACTATCAGCCGTTTTAGATAAAGCTCATCAGCTATTCGGAGGTAAAAATCAACATCAAGGGCATTGTGATGCGTTACAAACGGCTTTGCAAATGCACCTCCATATAAAGGCTGAAGAATTGGAGTCTCTATCTCTAAATACCCTTTTTCCTCGAGATACTGCCTCATTGCACTTACAATTTTTGAACGAAGGGTAAAAACTTTTCTTACGTCAGAATTTACCACTAGATCTACATACCGCTGGCGATACCGTAACTCCTTGTCGGCAAATGCATCATAGACAATTCTTTCGTCCTCCTGAATTTTTTCTTTGACAATTGGTAATGGCCTTAATGATTTAGATAAAAGAGTCAGTTTATTTACAAGAAGAGTGATTTCGCCGGTTTTGGTTTTGAAGACAGTCCCTCTAACCCCTATGATATCACCAATGTCTAAAACTTTAAATAGTGCATAAGCTTCAGCTCCAGCTTTATCCTCTCTGATATAAATCTGCAGCCGACCGGATCTATCCATAATATGAGAAAAGCTGGCCCTTCCCATTCGTCTTATTGACATTATCCTGCCGGCTAACGCTACTTCAGATGAATTCTCATTTAATGAAGAAAAATGTTCAACAATTTCTTGAACTAAATGGGTTCGCCGAAATGCATAGGCAAAAGGAGAAATATTCATTTCTTTCAGCTTTTTTAATTTTTCCAATCTCTGCTGGTTTAAATCTTCTAAAGGCTCCAAATAGCTGTTTCCTCCTCTGGTGTATAATCTCTTCCCAAGATTTTTATCTATATAAGGACTTCAACTACTGAATTCTAAAAGATACCCTTTAATAAAATTATCTAAATTCCCGTCCATCACACTCTGAATATCGGACGTTTCTATATTGGTGCGATGATCTTTCACCATATTGTACGGATGAAAAACATACGATCGTATTTGACTTCCCCAGGCAATATCTTTTTTTTGTTTTTCGATGACTTCTTTTTTCTGGTGTTCTTCATCCCTTTTTAGCTGATAGATACGCGCTGCTAAAATCTTCATGGCATTTGCTTTATTCTGATGTTGTGACCGTTCATTCTGGCACTGAACAACAATGCCGGTTGGAATATGGGTTATGCGAACAGCTGAACTGGTCTTGTTAACATGCTGTCCGCCTGCACCAGACGCACGATAGGTATCTATTCTCAAATCAGAAGGATTTATTATAACTTCAATGTCATTAGTGACTTCAGGATAAACAAAAACAGAAGCAAAAGAAGTATGCCGACGTTTATTGGCATCAAAAGGAGAAATTCTTACCAAACGGTGAACTCCTGCCTCTGCTTTTAAATACCCGTAGGCATAAGGTCCTCTCACTTCAATTGATGCACTTTTAATACCTGCTTCATCTCCATTTTGCAGATCCATTACATTTGTTTCAAAATCGTGCCTTTGTGCATAATGAAGGTACATCCGAAATAGCATCTCTGCCCAGTCATGGGACTCGGTTCCTCCTGCACCTGGGTGGATAGTGAGAATAGCATTCTTGGTATCATCCTTTCCCCCAAGCATTCGGCGGAGTTCCAGATCGTCTATGGCGCTTTCTAATTTCTCCAGTCCATCTGAAACTTCGTTAAAAGTAGTCTCATCTTCCTCTTCGTTAGCAAGATCAAGAAGAAGAGAAAGTTCGCCATTCTGAGAGTCAACTTTATCAAAAGCTTCTGTCCATTCCTTTAGTTCCGTCAATTCTTTAAGAACGATCTGAGCTTTCTCATTATTATCCCAGAAATTGGGGACAGAGGTTTGTTCTTCCAAGTCCTGAATTCTCAATTTCTTTTCCTTGATGTCAAAGATGCCTCCAGAGTTTCTGGAGTCTACTTTGCTGTAATTCCAATTTATTTTTCAATTCCTCGTACATATAATTCCCTTCAATTCAAATAACTTCCGATAAAGCATCAATTTTAAAGGATGGATCCAGAAAAGATGAACGGCCAATCTTTTGGTCTTTCCAACAATAAATCCTTGGAACACGCCGGCCGATTCTGCAGAGAACCTCGTAAGAAATGGTCTGTGACCAATTTGCAACCTCATGAGGAGAAATGGACTCTTGTCCCATACGGCCAATAAGAATAACCTCATCCCCTACCCGAACATCTGGAATATCGGTCAGCAGAACCATCATATTATCCATACAGACATCACCTATAATTTTAGCTCGTCTGTTTCTTACCAGAACTTCTCCCCTATTGGTCAATTTCCGATCGTAACCGTCATGATAACCCAGAGGAATTACGCCGATGAGTTCGTCCTTTTTAGCTGTCCAGCTTCTCCCATAACTCACACTTTCTCCTTTGTGAAGTCTCTTTAAAGAAACAATTCGAGATTTCCACGTTAAAACTGGCATAACATCCAACAATGGAATTTTTTTATCAGAAGGATACAAACCATATACCAACAATCCTGATCTTACCATGTTAAAACGTGCTTGAGGTAAATTTATAATACCACCACTGTTGGAAATATGCCACAACGGGATATGTGCTCCAATATTCTGAAATTGGTTTTTCAATTCTTGAAAACGGCGTATCTGGAAATTTGCGTATTCTCTGTCCCGAGATGCGGCAGTTGCAAAGTGAGAAAAAATCCCTTCTACCTTTAT
>CAZPNF010000112.1:5517-6528 GCA_964587715.1 uncultured bacterium
CGAGTTGATTAGGGAAAGCCCCCCCCAAAACGATGATTTCATCTGTTAGCCCTGCCTCTCTAAGTTCTACACCTTCCTGTGGAGAACCGACTCCCAACACGCCTGCTCCTCCCCTCAAAGCTGCCCATGAAGCAGCTACACCGCCATGGCCGTATCCATTAGCTTTAACAACAGCTATAAGATGAACCTCAGGGCCAATAAACCTTTTGATTTCTTTAACATTATGGACAATATTGTCCAATTTAATCTCAACCCACGAAGGCCATGTCGCATTCATTAAGCGAAATCTCCTTAAAAAATACTGTGTTAAATATACCAAAAAGGGAGATTAATGTCAAGCAATCACATTCTTATATTTGGGAAATGGAATAAACATGGTATCCCCCTGGTAGAGTTGAGGGTATTTGGGAGAAAAGACATAGAAATTAAGAAAATGCTTCCGTCCTTTGGTGCAAAGAGGATTACAGATAACGATTCAGAATTCATTGACTCATGGAATGCAAAAGAATGGGCAATTGCTTATAAAAGAAATCCTAAATTACCCACTCTGCCCCCTGTCTTCTTGGATAAACTCTATTTTCAAATAAGGTCTAATAACAACTTAGGGGGATACGGTGTTATTCCGGATCCCTTTTTTTATTTTGTAAATCGACTTGCTTATTGTCCAAATCTTTTGTATCATATCTATGTTCTGGAATTAAATGGTACAACATTATGGTTATGGAGGCCGCAATATGAATACCCAAAATTTTTCGCGTCTTTCCAGGAGGGTATTAACCTACAGAGACGAAATGATACAAATACAAAAAGACTTAACAGCCATTCCTGCTCTGGGTCCAGAGAACGGAGGTGAAGGTGAAGCCGAAAAAGCAGAGTACATAAAGGAACTGCTGGGTACGTTGAAATACGATTCTCTGGAAGAAGTTAATGCTCCGGACAATCGGGTGCCATCGGGTTACCGTCCTAACTTGATCATGAAAATCAAAGGAAAATCTGATAAAAAAACTATCT
>CAZPNF010000113.1:0-6467 GCA_964587715.1 uncultured bacterium
AATCAGTCTCCATTTTGCATTTTTTGCTCCTTTATGAGGCATTGTGGGATCCAGGTATAGATAGTTTCTTGTATCGATCCGGGGAAGACTGATATTGATGTCCAGAAAATCACACAGATAACCAAGTCGTCGCATAACTCCAGAATTTTTTATCTTGTTTGCATAATCCGTTAGTTTGTCCATATCAAAATTACCATTTCTTAACGCTTTCGCTACTTCAACAATACCACCACAGTATTGTGGCTTATCCAGACAATCAATTATTGTTTTTTCCTGATCTGTGATGTTTATTTGTGTTTCCTCTATCCATTCTTTCTCTATTCCCCAGAATTTTGATTCTTTTATTCTTACAATTTTGTATTTGACCCCAAATATACTCATCTCCTGACTTTTTTTCCTTGCAGTGCTCAAAACAAATACAGTATTTGGAATTTGCTCAGTTAAACCGTAGTGGTTAAGGGCACTCCAGTAGGAAATTGCATAAGGATTTACAAGTATAGAAGCAATGATAAATTCATGCAGTGTATATTTACCTTTTTCTGCACCAAGAGGAATGATCATATATTTGCCCTTTTCAATTCTCTCAATCCAGCCTTTCTTTTCAAGACGGGAGAGAATAACTTTTGTAACAAAATAGTTAGTACCCAAAACCTTTTGTGCATCACTAAAGGTGAAAGGATTTTCTTTAGATGCCAGTTTGTCAAGCATATTTATTCTCATTTTCATGCACCATGGTTAACATTATTGTTTACTTTAGTGTATGGAATTGAGAATATATCTTTCTTACTTTCTGGATAAATTTCAATTCCACTTTCTTCCAGTTTTTTAATTTCTCCTTGAAAAAATTGATGCGAAATGATTTCTACATATTTTTTGTTATTTTCCATACTCTTCTATCCCGACAAAAAGAATCCTGCCAGTCTCACTTTGCCTTTTAGAAGATCTGCAATCCAGGCCCTGATTCCCAGCAGGCTATAGAGACAAAAAAGAGGAAACAAGCTCCTCTCAGGAAAAACAGCCATCAAGCCGGTTGCTAATAGCAATACAACTGATTGCACTGTCTTGATCCAGCTTACATGAAACGCTAATCGCGGCCAACTGTAATGGATGGTGCTTATCATCAAAACAGCAAGAGAAACCATTAGAGTAATCAACAATCCGACACTGATAGGATCTCCAAAAGGAGAGCGAAAAATCCATAGAGAAGCTACAGTCATGGCAGCAACTGGTATGGGAAGACCGACATAGCCTTCACTGCGATCACCTGCTTTAAGAACGTTAAACCTGGCTAATCTGTAACCACCGGCAAAAAGATAGATAAAACAGATTAAAGCTCCTGCAAACCCAACTCTATGCAATGTCCCAATATATATAAGCACTGCAGGGGCCAGACCAGACGAGATCATGTCTCCTAAGGAATCCAGCTCAAAGCCAAATGGTGTTTCCGAACCTGTCCATCTGGCGAGTTTGCCATCCATTCCATCACACAAAACAGCCAATATGATAAACCAGGCAGCTCTATGGAGATTTCCTTCGACCGCTTCTACAATTGAAAAAAATCCCCAAAAGAAATTGAGAAAAGTAAAAAAACTGGGGATAAAGAAAAATTTATTAACCATGAGCAATAACTCCTATAATACTTTCCCCAGCTTTTACTTTATTTCCCTCAGACACTCTGATCTCTATAGAGAGAGGAATATAGAGTTCGACCCTCGATCCAAATTTAATCATGCCAAAACGTTCACCCAATGACACCTCATCCCCTACCCGAAGACGGCAGACAATACGCCTGGCAACCATCCCTGCAATTTGTTTAATATAGAATAAACCAGCTTTTGCTTTTATCCCGACAACTGTGTGTTCATTTTTCTCAGAGGCTTTTGGTTCAAATGCAGGATAAAAATCACCGGGTTTGTAATTTACCATTGTTACTTTTCCTGAAACAGGTATTCGATTTATATGTACATCCCAGAGAGAAAGATAAATAGCAACCTTTGTAACTCTGCCGTTAGAAAAAGGAGAAGGCATCTCTTCCACATTAATGATTCGTCCGTCTGCAGGCGAGACAATAATTCCCTTGTCGCCGGGAGTTTCTCTTTCTGGGTCTCTAAAAAAATAGAGGGTAAAAACTATGAGGATAGTTACAATACCCCCTGCTGCAAGCAGTTCCCACGATCCGAACAGCTTCCATGCTGAGATTGTTCCTATCAGTAAAATTCCTTCAGCAAAAAGAATATTTAAAGATTCTTTATACACTGTAAATTACTGCTTGCAAATTCTGTTTTTCAACTCTTCGTAAGCTGCTGTGATTTTATCCGGAGCGAGATTGAGAGGCTCTTTATTTTTTGTTTCTCCATCTTTCAAGTCTATCAGAGAAAAAGTATCAGGAGAAATTTCATCGCTTAAAAAAATCTTACCCTGATACCATCCAAATTCCAATTTGAAATTGACCAATTTAAATTCTCGTCTGTCAAAGAAGGATTTCAGCACAACATTTACTTTTCGAGCAATTCGATCGATCGTCTGCATCTCTTCTGGCTTTGCATAACCAAATGCGCACGCATGATCGATGGTTATCATCGGATCACGGAGTTTAGAATTTTTGAGGTAGAATTCTACCACAGGACGATTCAAAGTTTCCCCTTTCTGAATTCCATATCTTTTGCTGAGAGTCCCGGCAGCCACATTCCAAACTTCTACCTTAATAGGTATAATATCCAACTTTTTTACCAGCATTTCGTCTGGTTTAAGTACATCCACAAAATGAGTACGGATATGGTAACCTCCTAAGAACTTAAACAGCAGTGAAGAAATAGCATTATTGTGTACGCCTTTGTTTTTGATGATTTCTTCTTCACCAGAACGAGCAGCAACCACATTGTCAGTGAAGTAGAGAATTAAATAATCAGGTTCATTTGTGGAATATACTTTTTTAACTTTCCCCTCAATTAACAGTTTACCTTTTTTTACAGTCAAAGCAAGCCTCCATATTACTTTTGTTAACTTTGTATTTATCAGGAATCAAGCAGCCCTACACGCTGGAAGATTCGATCTACATTGCGAAGATGAAAGTCAAGGTCAAAACAGACTTCGATCTCTTTCTGGGAAAGGATTTTTCCTATCTCCCTGTCATTTTTAACTGCATCCTTAAAATCTTGCCCAGATTTCCAGCACACCATGGCCTTACTCTGTACAGTCTTATAGGCATCTTCTCGTGTCAGACCTTTTTTGACAAGTACCAACATAAGAGTCTGTGAAAAAATTAATCCTCTGGTAAGATTTAAGTTCGCTTTCATTTTTTCAGGATACACAAGGAGATTATCAATAAGATCTGTGGTTTTCCGAAGCATGTAATCTAAAAGTATTGTACTGTCAGGAAGAATGACACGTTCCACAGAAGAATGAGAGATGTCTCTCTCGTGCCAGAGAGCCACGTTTTCCAATCCTGCCATGGCGTTGGATCTTACTACACGCGCCAGCCCTGCAATTCTCTCACAGGTTATTGGATTACGTTTGTGAGGCATTGCCGAAGAGCCTTTTTGTCCCTTTGAGAAAAACTCCTCAGCTTCTAAAACTTCTGTTCTCTGGAGATGACGAATTTCAACAACAATTTTTTCCAGACTGGCAGCAATAACCGCAAGTGTGGCGAGGTAAAATGCATGCCTATCTCTCTGGACTACCTGAGTTGAGATAGGTGCTGGTTTCAATCCCAGCTTCTCACAAACTCGTTCTTCCACTTCGGGATCTAAGTGGGCAAAAGTGCCAACTGCTCCGGAGATTTTGCCAACACTTATTGTTTCTACAGCTTCTTCCAATCTATGAATGTTCCGTCTTGATTCATCGTACCATAGAGCCAGTTTCAGTCCAAAAGTAGTGGGTTCTGCATGAACCCCGTGAGACCTGCCTATGCAAACTGTGTCTTTAAATTCGACAGCCCTCCTGCCCAGAACCTCCCGAAGCTTCTTCATATCTTTTATAAGCAGCTCCCCCGCCTCTTTTAGCTGAAGCGAAGTAGCCGTATCAAGAACATCGGAAGAAGTCATTCCAAGGTGAATATACCGCGAAGCAGGTCCTATTTTTTCTGCTACACTCGTGAGGAATGCAATGACATCGTGCTTGACAGTTGCTTCAATTTCATCAATCCTCTGGCTGTCAAAACCAGCTTTGGTTCTGATTTCGTCCCACGCCTGAGAAGGAATCGCACCGCGTTCTGCTTGAACCTCGCAAACTGCAAGCTCAACATCAAGCCACTTTCGATACCTGTTTTCCTGGCTCCAGATTTTTCCCATCTCTGGGTAAGTGTATCGCTTGATCAATTTACCTCCAATGCTGCAATATATTCTCGAATTGCCTCTTTGATATTAGTGATAGCTTCTGGGTGCAGAGATATCATAATAGATCTACAAACTCACTAACGCTGAGACCAGCTTGCCTGATGATGGCACGTAGAGTTCCTCGATCTAATTCTTTATGCGCCGGAACAACTATCTGTGCAAACGGATTGTCTCGACGCAGAACCATATGGCTTCCTTCCTGTCGCTTGAAATAGAACCCTCCCTTTTTTAATGCCTTGACACAATCTCGGCCAGAAATTTTTGGCAATTTGCTCATACCGCTACCATCAGTGTTTCGAACCGCTCTTCAGGAATGGGTAATCCATCTTCCTCTAATGCTGCAATATATCCTCGAATTGCCTCTTTGATATTAGTAACAGCTTCTTCTTTGGTTTTACCCTGACTAATGCAGCCATGTAAACTAGGACACTCAGCCACCCAATAGTTATCCTCACCCGGATAAATAATTACTTGCCTCATTATTTTTTTCACCTCCTGTGTTAAAGACACTTTCAGGGCACAGAGACAGTGCCTTTGCCAGACAAGAAAAATCAATAACTTAGAGAATCCCCCCAGAGCTTAAAATTTAACACTCAGTAGAATTAGATTCCTCGCTTCGCTCGGAATGACACGGATTGGGTGTCATTCTGAGGAATGCCGATTCATCGGCACGACGAAGAATCTCCTGCCGCTCAACATTATATTACCACAATATTCTCTTAAAATGAACTTTTAATACAGCCCCGATACAAGAATATTTCATCATAATTTTGACTCATAACTCAAAACTTAAGCACAACCTTGTAAAGGTTTCCATCTCTAAATATTGTAAGAGAAAGATTCTGCCCCTTGTTTGCGGCATTTACTGCTCGTTCAAATTCCTGAGTTGAATGGATCCTCTCATTCTTAACAGCAACAATAACATCCCCTACTTTTATACCTGCGTGTTCTGCAGAACTCTCCCTTGCTACTCTGGAAACAATAACACCATCGCGAGGTGATATTCCCAACATCCTTGCCATAAGCCAGTTGATGTTTGCCACTTCCAGACCTGTTTGAAAAGTTTTTTTCAGGTGGCCTATCTTTTTCAAATCTGGCAATATCTTTTTCACACGATTTATTGGAATAGCAAAACTGATTCCAACGGAAGTTTTTTCATACTGGCTTCCCGAAATAATAAGAGTATTGATTCCAATACACTGGCCCAGACCGTTAACCAGAGGTCCGCCGCTGTTGCCTCCATTGATCGCTGCATCCGTTTGTATCATGTCTTCATACGAGCGCCCTTCAATTGCGAGTTTTCCCTTAAAATTCATCCCAGAAGCACTGACAACTCCTACAGTAACAGTCGGCTTAGAACCAACATTAAAAAGTCCAAATGGATTACCGAGAGCAATCACCCACTCGCCTATTATAATATCATCTGAATTCCCCAGAGAAATATAGGGAAAATTTTTGCCTTTGATTTTTAGAAGAGCTACATCGTGCTTAAAATCCGCACCCACAATAGCAGCATTATAGCGTTTCCCTGTAGTTGTTGTTACAACAATCTCCGAAGCCTGATGCACAACATGTTCGTTAGTAAGAACATACCCATCCTGAGATATAAGAAATCCCGAGCCCAAACCTTTCACTTTCTGAAGATATTCCCTCTGAGGGAAAAATAACCCCCAGAATGGGTCATTTTCAAACGGGGAACGTTCGACATAACGTCTGATCTGGACAACATTAATACCAACAACTGCCGGACTTACCTGAGCAATAGCTCTGGTAATAGCATTCTGACGAGAGTGAAAAATCTCCTGATTAAGCATCTGAGCATTATTTGCTAATTGCAGAGGAGAAGTTAGTGAAGCTGGCTCAGGGGCTGCACTTTTTTCTTTTTGCGTTTTTCGAGAAGAACACTGTATTAAAAGTGCACACGCTAAGAACATACCTATCAGGTTGTTATATCTATTTTTCATTATTATTTCCTTCTGGTAAGGTCTAGCGAAGCTTTGCCTCAAACCGACGAGAAGTACACAAATGATTTTTTGTGTACTTAAAGTCTGGAGATTAAACATCAAAAATCAAATATCAAAATTACATATCAAAATGTAAAAATGACAGAAATTATGTATATGTTTAACAACG